>SLDF01000312.1 GCA_007125435.1 Saprospiraceae bacterium | reverse complement strand
TTGTAGTAGTAATTGTCAATTTGTGGCCCTTCTGCTCTTGTGTTAGCGGCTTTCAGTCCATTAGTAGCTACTGAGTAAAAGAGATTGTAACACATATCTCCAACTGTACCTCTCTTAGCATTGAAAGCTTCTCCGCCATTCTCGCCAACAAACTCAAATGTACTGTGTGCGATTAATGTCTTTGCCCCATTCATCCTTATAGCATCATCTTTTGAATAGGCAATTCTGCTGTGCCACATGATGAAATTACCATCAGGATTTACAAAATAAATGCTATATCTTGGTTCTCCTTCATCTATTTCACCCTCTGCAACGATACTGTTACCTGCTTCACCCAAAGCCCCGGTAAATTCAATGTCAGTATACTCTAAAACTAGGTCTTGAGAAGTTCTTGTGCATATCAAGCCTCCCCAGAGACCTGCAAAGATGTTTCCTACTGTACGTCTTTCTTCTGGTACAGTAAAGATGACTCTGGCACCCTCTTGGCCATAGCAGTATAGGCTGCCTCGAATATTGATCTCAGGGCTGGTGCCTTGTCCACCGTCACCATCTATGATGACTGTAACACCTTCTCTGATTTCAAGTGATTCACCTTCCGGGATGATCACATCACCTGTAACGATGTAGGTCTCATTAGGACCCCATACGCCTGTGACCTGGCCTCTGACATCATTGGGGTCAAATTCACCAGGTTCGTCATCGTCATCATCATCCATGACAGGTGACTCTGTTCTAGAGCACGATGCCAGTCCAATCACTAGTACAGCCACGGTGAAAAGTTTTAATACGTTCATTATCTCATCTACTTTCATACTGTTCAATTTATATGTTAAAAAACAATTAATTCATTTTGAATCGCATACCAACTCTGTAGGACTGCCAGTACAGGTCTCTCCTGATAAAGGTTTGGTCGGTGCGGTCTTGATAAGCAAACTCTTGATCCGGTCGGTTTCGCCCGTTTCTGATGTACAGTTCATATGGACTGTTGATCAGGTTGTTGATCTTTATGAATGCGATAAAGTTGTTGTTGATGCGTTGTTCGATAGAGAGGTCAATGATGGTGATAGGTCTTGACCAATGGTCATTGTTGACGAATGGCGAAACAAACTCCAGCCGTTCGCCGACATATACCAGTGAAATCTGTGCATCTGTGCCTCTTTTTACATCCTTGTACATAAGGCTGAAGTTGGCAATATGGTCAGCTTGGCCCTGCAATGGTCTTCTCTGCTCTACATTGATAGTGATAAGGTCAGATGAAGGGTCATTTGGATTTTCTCTGACGATGGAGGCCTTATCCGTGGTAATGGTAGAGTTGGTGTATGTATAATTGGCTCTAAAACCAATTTTGCCAAAATATTTTATCACGTCAAACTCCGCTCCGAAGTTAGTCGCCTCACCCAGATTTTCAGGGCGTAACACTCTGGTGCCAAGTGTCAATGATTGCGTTCTACCAAATACCGTTTCAATAGGATCGACTATATGTTTATAAAAAAGTCCAACCATGATTTGCTCACTTGGCTTAGGAAAGTATTCAAACCTCAGATCAATATTATCAGCAATGGCTCTGGTCAGATCCGGATTACCTGCTAGATTGAAATCTTCGTCCTCTAGCAATACGAAATCTACAATTTCAAAAAATCCAGGTCTGTTGATCGCTTTGAAATATGAAGCCCTTACGGCTGTTTGTTTATTGAACTTGTGCTTGACCACAGCACTCGGCAATATGTCTGTATATAATTGCTCTGTATGTGGTAAGAAACCTTCTAGTGGTACTCTGGAAAAATAACCTTGTACTGTAGTTTCACTGCGCACGCCGGCTACGAACTCTGTCTTGTTCACTTCAAACTTAGCCTTGACATATCCGGCACCGATTTGCTCGTATGAGTCAAAGTTCAAAGGGTCTGAGGTGTTACCTCTCGGATTGTTGACCCTCATGGTGATCTCATCTAGCTTGTTCCAGTCTACGCCTTGCTCTTGTGTCAAAGGTATTGGGTCGAATGTATATCTATTGAAATAAGACCCTCTGTCCCTGTCTCTGAATAAACCACCAAAGCTGATCACGGACCTATCATTTATGATATTAGGATTGTACTTGAAGTTGAGATATACACTAAAATCTCTGTCAGAATGATTTTCCCACCTTCGACTGTTTCTTCTATCTAGCAAGCCGGGAATTTCTTCAAAGTCTCTCTGCTCTCTAATTACTGTAAACACGGCATTGTCGGGCCGTTCATTAGTTGCTAGTGAATAGGCTACAGACCAGTCACTTTGCAGCCTGGAGCCGAACCTATGATCACCCTGAAGCGTAGCATTGTTAATAGATTGGTATGTTGACCGAGTCCTGGTCTGGGTTTTGTAAAGCAAATTCCCATTTTCGGGATCAAAATTTCTACCATCTACTGTTGTCTCGGTGATTTCTCTGACATGAAAGTCATTGAGATCATATCGACCTAGATATAGACCCAGATTGTGGTTTCTGTTAATTTTGTAATCAAGCCTGGCATGGCCTGCTAATCTTTGCTGATAAGTGGATGATTGTCTCTCCTGAAAATCATCTAATGCTACCAATTGTGAACCTGTTCTACCAAGAGTGACGTCATACCAGTCGCTGTCTGTACCTCTGTAGGAGGTCTGGATACTTGCACCGAGCATTACCCCCAGTCTGCCGCCGAAAAATCGGTCTCCCACTGTTATACTTCCTAGTATATCCGGCATAGGTACGATGTTTTCTGTGACAATATTACCGGTACTAAAGTCAGATATATCAGCTGAATAATCTCCGCCAAATTGCTGCTCCGGTGACTGTCTGTTGACGACTGACCTGTCATAGGTCCAAAAACCTCTTTCGCTATTGATTTGATTGTACCCCACCTGCAAGTCTGCATCTACCATGAAGTAATCCGGCGCACTTTTCATGACCATGTTCATGACACCTCCAATGGCATCGCCTTCCATGTCAGCTAATAGACTTTTTGATACTTCCAGACGCTCTAGCATCTGAGCAGGGAATATATCTAATGGCACATATCTGTTCTTATCATCTGGACTCGGTATCTTTATACCATTGACCAGTGTATAATTGTATCTTTTATTCATACCTCGGATTATGGCATGTTGCCCATCTCCATTTTCATTTCGCTCCACACTTAGTCCGGAAACTCTTTGTATGATCTGCGCCACAGTTATATCAGGCGACAATTCTATGGCTTGAGCAGACACAATATTCATGGTATGCAAGGCATCTCTCTCCATTGTACGAGCCTGTACTTCTGACCCTGATTGATAACGACCACTGACGACCACCTCACTCAGATAGGTCATATCTTCTTTGAGCTCAAAGTGTAGCGTCATATCCTCGTCGGTAATGACGATATACTCTTCAAGTGTGGTAAATCCTAGATAACTTACTGTAATGGTGCATCCACCTTTAGGTACGTTCCTTATAGAAAAGTTGCCATCAATATCAGTATAGGTAGATTGCATGGTCTCATTTACAACGACAGTTGCAGCGACTAGTGGCTCCCCGGATTCGTCTTTCACAGTTCCTTCTATTACCCCGGCACTTACACTAAAATGCAAGGTTAGAAACAATGCTATGAGCAGGTTTATGTGACTAAAATTCATTTCTATCCCTTCTTTGATAGCACAAAAGTATTTACACAGTGTTAACTCATTGTAAAATCGACATTAAGTCTATGTGATCATATCAAGAGCGATCATCATTTAATATCGAGCGTGACTGGTTTTTTGAATTCTGGATTAATGATCTTTCATTAGAATAGTGTGGTGTTTGAATGATCTTTCTCTAATTAGCTATTCTTTTTATTGCTTTGGGCATCACCCTCCACTACGTTGCGGGTCGCTATGTTACGCTACTCACTATTCGTTCGGTCCTGCGGACTGCCTCCTCATCGTCGGCATAGCTCCACAGCGCTGATGCAGTGATGTAGTGAAAACCTCCTGGTGAAGTATACCTCTTTTTCATTTGTAGCGTCTAAGCATGAATGCCGTGCAATATGGCGCTAATTTGCAATTGTGTTTAACTAATTTCCGATAAAGCGCCAATAAAGTTAAACAAAACGAAGCGACTCAGGGTTTGACGTTTAAATATTTATGAAATGAACGCAAAAAAAATAAACGGAAATGGATCGTCCAATGGGTCAACTCTCGATCTGTATGTGAAGCCCTTTGAAGAGGAGTCCTTCGCAACACCTATGAGAGATGATGCTCATGAAATGAGTGCCGATGAAAAGATCAATGTCATAGAACATCATTTTCGCCAAATTATGGATACCCTTGGTATGGATATGACTGATGATAGTCTTTCCAACACGCCAAGGCGAGTTGCAAAAATGTATGTGAACGAAATTTTCTCAGGCCTAAATCCCGACAACAAACCGGCGATTACCCTCTTTGACAACAAGTACCAATACCGCCAAATGTTGGTAGAACGAGACATACCAGTGCAGTCAACGTGTGAACACCACTTCCAGCCTATCATTGGTAAAGTCCACATTGCTTACATCTCTTCAGGAGAAGTTATCGGTCTATCTAAGCTTAATAGAGTAGTCGAATATTTCGCCAGACGACCTCAGGTGCAGGAGAGACTTACCATCCAGATTGCCCAGGAATTGAAGAAGGTACTCAAAACCCCGGACGTAGCTGTCTACATGGTGGCAAAGCACATGTGTGTCGAAGCACGTGGTGTGAAGCATCACGGTTGCCAGACGGTGACTTCTTCCTACCACGGTAAGTTCCTAAACGAACACACCAAATCAGAATTTTTACAAGCAATTAAAGATTAAACATCCCTATGGAATCAGTATTCAACAAGAAGGTATTGATCATCGGTGCCACTGGAGGCATTGGTGCAGAAACCGTCAAGCTGCTGAAAGGCAGTCAGGCAGATATTTTTGCCACCAGCACTTCCCGGCAGAAGCTGGATGATCTAATCAATAAATATGAGCTGAAAAACGACCAATGTTTTGTAGTAGACATCACTTTACCTCAGGATATCGAAAATTTGGCTCAGAAAGTGGGTGTGCCCGATATCATCATCAATGCATCCGGGATCGGTATCTTAAAACCGGTGGAGAAATTGACTTATGAAGATTTCAATAGTACCATTGACATAAATTTAAAAGGTACTTTTCATGTATTGAAGTCTTTCATACCAGGTTTGAAAGACGCCAAAAAAGGTCTCATCATAAACTTACCTGGTGTATTGGGCAAGACACCGATGGCAGGTGCAGCAGCCTACGCAGCTAGCAAGTATGGACTAAATGGTATGCTCAAGTCCGTAAGAGAAGAACTCAAAAGAACAGAAGTGAGAATCACTAATCTCTATCTAGGTGGTACAGATACTCCATTTTGGGATGATATAGATATGCCTGTACGAAGAGAAAAGTTTGTCACGGCTAAAGAAGCTGCCAAAGCTGTTTGGTTTTTATGTCAGCAGCCAACAAGTGGGGTAGTGTCGGAAATGGTCATTCAGCCATTTAATCATCAAGCCATTTAAATGGGCACACTATGATTTTTGACAAATCAGCTATTCAGGATATGGGCAGGTTTGAGCGTGCTGAATTCATCAATGCACTCACTGGCCCAAAAGCTGTTTATCTCATAGGTAGTCGTCATGAAGAAGGTCACGAAAACCTAGCATTGTTCAGCTCCATCGTCCATATTGGTGCTAATCCGCCATTGATTGGTATAGTATTTAGACCGGATACTGTCAGACGTCATACGCTTGAGAATATCAGGAATAATAAGCTGTTCACGATCAACTCTGTTCACCCGGAATTTATCGATAGAGCACATCAAACCTCAGCCAACTATGATGAACATACAAATGAGTTTGATGCCGTTGGTCTTGATAAATTTTATCTTGATGGCATTGATGTTCCATTTGTCAAAGCATCGGCTTTAAATTTACTGGTCAGTTATCAGGAAGAGTATCCCATAAAATCTAATGGTACCCATCTAGTCATAGGCAGTATAGATAAGGTGGTTGTAGATAAAGCGCTTGTTGCAGAAGATGGCTGGGTAGATATTTTTGCTATCAAAAGTGCTGTTTGTGTCGGCCTGAGCAGATATGGGGAGGCGACATTTCTCCAAAAGCAGGATTATGCAAGACCTTGATCCCGTCAAGAATAGGTACAACCCGCATTATGCATTAGGGTTTCGTAGTGAGGGTTTAAATGGCGATAAAATAAGTGATTTCGCGATTGAATCATAGTCACCCCTATGGTGAATGAGCGAAATCAAGCAAAGCGCCTTATTTTGAAGCCACTTAAAGCCGTAATAGAAATCGCTAATGCATAATGCGGGTTCAATAACACCTTGTTTTCAAAACTCTAATCGCCATCCGGCGGTTATATAAATAAAACGGAATATGGCTAGTAAAAAGATAAAAAAACAGGATATACAATCAGCATATATTGATTATGTACTCACAGAGGGTAAAGAGCCCTCATCTGTCTACGCTTTCGCTAAAGCCAATAAAATGACAGAAGGTGACTTCTATGATCATTTTTCTTCTTTCGAAGCGATTGAGATAGGTATCTGGGCTCACGGCATTGATACTGCAATCGAGCAAATCAAAAAGCAAGAAGTTTGGAATGAGTATTCTGCCAGAGAGCGCATATTATCATTCTTCTACACCTATTTTGAAGTGTTAAGAAACAATAGAAGCTTCATCAAGTACAGTATGAAAGCTTGTGGGCCAATGCCTCCGGGCAAGACGCCTGCCAGATTAAAGCCGGTCAAAGACACCTTCCTCGCTTTTTGCACGGATGTTCTGGGTGAAGGTTTGGAGTCAGGCGAGTTGACCGACAGAAAAGGTCTTAACAGAAGATATAAGGATGTGCTCTGGCTAGAGTTTTTATTCGTCCTCGACTTCTGGATCAAAGACAATAGCAAAGGTTTCGAGAAAACAGATGAAGCCATCGAAAAAGGTGTAAATGTCATCTTTGACTTTATCGGTAGAAACCCCATAGACAGTCTGGTGGAGTACGGCAAATTCTTATTCCAAAATGCGTCCAAGTAGATGTTTGTAAGTTGTCAATCTCCCTATTTTATTGCTGGTGTTTTTCACTTATTTTAATTAAAGAATCGGTTTCATTAAACTCGGTAGAACAGTCATATGTAGTGTGTATTGAGTAAATACCCTCTGAAAGCTGCACATTCCAATAAAAGCTATACCATGAAAGAACAAGAAAGTATCGCCGCTTCCAAAGTCAAAAGATCTATGCGCTTTGTGAAAACAGGAGCTCAGGTCGGTGGCAATTTTATCAAATACTATTCAAAAAAAATAGTCGACCCTTCCACTTCAAGAGATGAGTTGGACAAGGACAATGCAGAAGATATATATAATGCACTGAGTAGTCTTAAAGGCAGCGCCCTGAAAGTAGCGCAGATGTTGAGCATGGATAAGAGTATCCTGCCCAAGGCTTATGCAGACCAATTTTCACTCTCGCTTAATAGTGCGCCGCCTCTCTCAGGACCATTAATAGTACGCACTTTCAATCGGAGCTTTGGTAAGCAAATATCAGAGATATTTGACAGCTTTGATATGAAGGCAAGCCATGCAGCTTCTATTGGCCAGGTTCACAAAGCAAAAATAGGAGACAAGGAGCTCGCCGTAAAGATACAATACCCGGGTGTAGCTGATAGTATCTCCTCCGACCTCAAGTTGGTCAAGCCCTTTGCGCTGAGACTACTTGGCATGAGTGAAGCCGAGCTGGCCATTTATCTCAAAGAGGTGGAAGCCAAGCTTATCGAAGAGACAGACTATGAACTAGAGCTAAGGCAAGGACAGGAAATATCTACCGCTTGTGCACACCTTGACCACATCGAGTTCCCGGCCTACTACCCGGAATACAGCAATGATAAAGTGCTGGTCATGGACTGGATAGAAGGTATGGCGCTAAAAGATTGGCTCAAAACCGACCCCAGTCAAGCAGAAAGAAATAAGATAGGTCAGGCTCTTTGGGATTTTTATAATTATCAGCAGCATGAGCTCAAGCTTGTTCATGCTGACCCGCATCCCGGCAACTTCTTAGTGACAAAAGATGGCCAATTGGGTGTATTGGACTTCGGCTGTGTCAAGCAGATTCCTGAGGATTTTTATCATGCATTTTTTGGATTGGTAAACCCCCAGATTAAGAATGACAAGGACAAAGCTATGGCGCTTTTTCGAGAGTTACAGATGATACTGCCTAACGATACGCCTGCTCAGGTTGAATTTTTCTTTAATCTTTATACTGATATGATCGACCTGTTTGCCAGGCCTTACAGAGAGAGCCAATTCGATTTTGGCGATCCGGGATTCATTCAGGCACTCTACGCTTACGGTGAAAAAGCCAGCAAGACACCCGAGCTCAAGCAAGCTAGAGGCGTCAAGCACTTCATCTATGTCAACCGCACTAACTTTGGTCTGTACAATATTTTGCATGATATTGGCGCCGAGGTGAAGACAGATCGCTATAGCCCTAGCATGTTAGAGACGGCGTAAAGAACGTAATTGCTGATAGCTGGTTTTGGTTGAATTGTGTTTACGCTACGAGCACTCTGTTCTCTTCTCTGTTTAATTCGCTGCCGCTCATGTTTAACTCACTATCGTTCGCGTTTAGTTCGCTTTGCTCACGTTTATAGCAGAGCATCTATTGGAAATTTTCCTGTAACTTGTTAATTAGAAGTTTTTATCAAAATAGAACTTGAAAGATTACGATCTCCTTCAAGCCTAAACAGCGAAGAAATGGCTGAACGATGCTATATAATTATCTGAACTATGATTTATATGATTTGGGGATGTCTTCAAGTGTCAAGCT
>SLDF01000022.1 GCA_007125435.1 Saprospiraceae bacterium | reverse complement strand
CCTGCTTCATCGGTCGCGTAGCACTTGAGGCTATGCTCTCTCTTCAGCACTCGTCTAAAGTAAAATTCTCTAAGCTCTAGCTCTTTTCAGACGACATCAAGTGTAGCTATGGCTATGCGCGCATTTTTTATTCTTCGATCTTACTCAAAATAGCTTCGACTCAGATCATACGACGGCTATTTTCAGACTTGTTCCGGGGCTCGCTATTCGCTCGGCCTCGATTTCGCTAAGGCTACATCGAGTCTGGCTTCGCATTCGCTTCGCCACCCACTCCACAGCGCTGATGCAATACAGTAGAGAGTGATAACAAAAGTCCAAGGTCGCATTGGAAGACAAAAGATAAGAGGAGTATTTTAAAAGAGCCAAGGCAAAAGGTAAAAGAGCCAAGGCAAAAGGTAAAAGAGCCAAGGCAAAAGATATAAGAGTCAAAAGTCTTAAGGTCACTTTTTAAGAGTCTAAAAGTCTGAAGGTCTGAAGGTCGAAAGTCCCCCTTTTTGGTCTAAAAGTCGAAGGTCTGAGAGAGCATAGGAGCTCAGGAGCATAGGAGCTTAGAGGCTTAGGTATAGCCATTAATTGTTTGATATGTTTTTTGTATCGAAGAAGATATTCTAAGGTGTTTTTTTGGTCTGAAAGTCAAAAGTCTCATGGTCGGAAAGTCTAAGGTCGCTTTGGAAGATAAAAGGAAAAAGATGAAAATCGTTTTTAGCTGATGTAGTTGCCCAAATTCGAGATCAAAGATGGATATAAGCCTCAAAGAGCCGGCATTATAATAGCGCAAGGCGTCAGCCCTGGCTTATTTGGATTATCACCCAATGTTTTGGCGCTATTTTTGCCCTGAAAGAAGCAAAAGTAGTGACAAAACAACTAAACCAAACTTCCCAACAAAACTTGAAAGCCTTCAGTCATCTTCAAGCTAAACAGCGAAGAGCACGGAGTGCTTTCAGCGTAAACAGCAAACGGAGGCGATAGCCGATCGTTTGCATAAACAGCCGAAGTGAGGCGAATGCCAAACGCAGGCGTAAACAAAATTCACCTAACTAGCAGCTTGCAGCTTGAAACTTGCAGCTAAATACTATATTCTGCGTGAGGGATAGCAGCGATATGAACAGGTCTAGCATAGTTAGTGGAGCGCTGGTGTGATGGCGACTGGTAAGAAGCCGCTCACACCAGCAGCGACACTCTATGGTAGACCTGTGAATACAAGCGGATAGCCCGACCTCTCTCCCCACCCCTCATGGGGAGAGAGGTCACGCCTAAAAATCATTAATGAAAACAGATCAAAATTATCTTGTCAATTGAAGGGTTAACTTTGGCATATAGGTAATGGCTAAATATGCAAGGTAAATTGTGTAGTTGAGGTCTTGAAAGTTATAAGTGCTTGATAATTAATAATATTTTTTTGTGATGGCGTAGTAGTAGTGAGGTATAAAAGGTTGATTTTGTTGAATTTTACAATTAATTTTGTACCATTGAATGTTAAAAATGCAAACTAATTGTTTGTGCGAATGGTGTTGTGCTATATGATTATTTTGCCTTAGTGTAGGTTGTACTATATCTTATCGAATATGAACAGAAGTCGACTCAAGTCTATAATGATGTATCTGGTGTGGTCATTAACTATATCAGTGGCGTATGCTGAAAATGATATTTCAATACAAATTTATGGGTATGAGCGTCATGTAAATCTTGACTGGACAATCGATCCAAATGTTTCTTTTGATAATACGCTAATCTATAGAGCAAAGGACGGAGGAGACTTTGAACTCATAAGAAGCGTGGGTAGGAATCGACGTTCATTCATTGACTGGTATGGAGATGTCCCATTTGGCACAACATTCTCATATTACACAACTACCCGTTTAGCCGGACAGGAGAGTGCGCCATCTGATACCTTATCAATGGAGATAGAGCCAATGTCCGACGAAGATTATATGGACATGGTACAGCGTTTTACATTGCGTTATTTTTGGGATTTTGGTCACCCTGTTAGTGGTATGGCAAGAGAGCGAAATACTTCAGGAGATTTGGTAACTACAGGTGGGACAGGGTTTGGAATAATGGCGATGCTGAGTGGTATAGAGCGAGGCTGGCTCAGTCGAGAAGATGTACTAAATAGAATTATATTGATTGCATCTTTTCTACAGAATGCAGACACATATAAAGGTGCGTTTCCGCATTGGATGGATGGTCGTACGGGACGTACAATTGCGTTTTCGGAGTTTGACGATGGCGCAGACCTTGTAGAGACAGCATTTTTGATGCAAGGCTTATTGTGTGCCAGAGCTTTTTTTGATACCGACAATCCAGTAGAGACAGGGTTGCGTCAGATCGTAACCTCGCTCTACGAAGCCGTAGAATGGAATTGGTTTAGGAGAGGACAGGGCAATGTCTTATTTTGGCATTGGTCGCCCAATCATGAGTGGCAAATGAACTTACCAATAAGAGGGTTTGATGAATCAAAAATGGTATATCTTCTGGCTGTGGCTTCACCGACATACCCTGTACCCGCTTCTCTTTACCACAATGGATGGGCAGGTGGTAATTATCTTAATAATGGCATTCACTTTGGATTTCCAATTTGTGCGGGTCCTTTTGCAGGTGGCCCCATGTTTTTTGCTCATTATTCATTCATTGGATTCGATCCACGAGACAAGAGGGATGAATATTGTAATTACTTTGAAAGGAATAGGAATCACGCACTGATACAACAGGCCTATGCTAAAGCAAATCCGCTTCAGCACAAGGGATACTCAGATTCGTGTTGGGGGATAACTGCAAGTGATAATCCCTGGGGTTATCTGGCACATGACCTGACTGGCACCAACGACAATGGCACCATTGCACCTACAGCAGCATTATCATCAATGCCCTACACTCCAGAAGCCTCTATGATGGCTTTGAAACATTTTTACCATAAATTAGGTGATAGGCTATGGGGGGAATATGGCTTCCATGATGCATTTAACCTAAATGAAGACTGGTTTGCAACTTCTTATCTAGCCATAGATCAGGGGCCGATTGTATGTATGATTGAAAACCATAGGTCTGAATTATTGTGGAGACTTTTTATGGATAATCCCGAGATTCAGCCGGCATTGGACGCCATAGGGTTTGAAGAGGATATCATGACAACGACAGGTGGAAGACAGGATTTGATATCTGAGATTCAAGTTTTTCCGACTGTAGCCGACAACGTTATTTTCTTTAAGAGTGAAGAGACGAAGGCGATGTACGATATCAGCATACACGACAGTCAGGGTCGTTTGGTAAGTCATATCAAAGGACCAATATATATAAGTGCTAATGAAGTCTATGAATGGAATTGTAGTGCGTTAGCTGATGGGCTTTATTATATCATTATCAATGATGAACAGCATAAACGATACACGAATAAAATCATAATAAACAGAAATTAATTACTAATCAAACCAATCCAGTTATGAGAAATTTTTTACTAGTATTGACGTTTTTAGCCGGCTTTACTGCTCTAGGCATAGGCCAGGTGGTTTACGAGGATTTTGATGGCGGCGAAGCCAGGTTGGAATGGCAGGCATTTGATGGCGAATATAATGGCGTTGTCGAAAACCCTGCTCCGAACGAGGTGAATGATGCGGCGTTTTGTGGTTCTTACACAAAGAGCGGTGCACATTCATTCAGTTTGTTTCTAGCAGATCTTGATGAGCCTATGGATCTCAGTACATTCAATCAATTCAGTATTGATATCAATGCTTCTGCTGCGACTTCACTGCTCTTGAAGTTTGAAGGTGCAGGTGTGCCTCCAATTGAGAGGAGCGCTGAAATCCCTGTTGCTGATGAATGGGTGAGGCTAACCTTTGACATGAGTGGGGCTGCAGACAATGCAGGTCTGGACAGGATTATTTTATTCTTCGACCCCGGCGTGACTGAGAGTGCAGATACTTACCTGTTTGGGAATTTGCAGGCTACAGAAGCTGGGGAGTGCTTTGAGGACTTTTCATCCGGCGAGGCACAACTTGAGTGGATGGCATTTGATGGTGAATATGCCGGCGTTGTAGAAAACCCGGGCCCAAATCAGGTCAATGACAGTCCTACGGTCGGGTTGTATACAAAGAGTGATGAGCATGCCTTTAGTTTGTTTTTGGCAGATTTGGATGAGCCTTTCGATTTGTCAGTTAACAATCAGTTTTCTATTCAGATATATGCCACAGCAGCTACGCAAGTATTGATGAAGATCGAAGGACCGGGTGTAGCTGTAGAGCAAACCAGAAACATAGCATTAACCAATGTATGGCAAGAGTACACCTTTGATTTTAGCAATTCATCTGATCTGGAAGGCTTTGATAGAATCATTCTTTTCTTTGATCCTGGCGTGACGGAGAGTGGTGACGACTACTACTTTGACAAAATATGTGCAAGACCTGCGGGTGCATGTGCAGGTGTAGTTCCCGATCCATTGATTATTGACGACTTTGAATGCCAGAGAAACGCTACTTATGGACAAGGATGGGATGTCCTTACCGTAGTGGATAATCCCAATGTCTCAGCAGATAATGACTCACCAAGAGTGGGAAGATATGAAGACCCATTAGACGAGTGGTCGGCATTAGTGATTGATTATAATGATCCCATAGATTTGAGTACATTTAATCAGATCAAAGCTAAGATTTGGTCTCCAAAAGCTGGACCTTTATTATTTAAGCTCGAAGGTGGTATTTCTCCTCCGGTAGAGATTTTTCAGGATATAGAAGAGACAGGCAGATGGGTGGATTATACGTTTGATTTTAGTGACCAGGCGGCAGCCAGCCACACCAGAATTGCCATATTCTTCAATGCCGGGGTATTGGCTGAAGATGGAGATGTTTACTTCATCGACGATATAAGATATGATGAAAAAGTGGAGTCAACGGTTGTTATAGAGGATTTTGAAGACGGTCTTAGTCTAGGCTGGCAACCATTGGATCAAAATGAAGCTATACATGGTATATTTTCAGGTCCTGTATCGAATCCCAACCCTGCAGAACCCAATACATCAGATAACGTAGGTTGTTATACAAAAGGTAGCTCACCATTCAGTACACTTCAGGCATTTTCACTAGATCCGATTGATATCAGCGAAAACTCACAAGTCAACCTAGATGTATTGTCTCCGGAGGATGCCGAAGGTACTAGTGTACGTTTTATCTTGAGCAGTTTGTCTCAAGGCAACAGAAGTGCAGAAGCCAATATCAATAATCCCGGTGGTTGGGAAACATTGAGTTTTGATTTTTCTGCTTATACAGCTATAGATGATTTTTTTGAGTTGAGAATTATATTTGATGAAGGTACAGCGAATATGGGACAACAGTGGTGTTTTGACAATATTACACTAGGTGAGACCACAATAGACCCTTGTGAAGGTGTCGTAGCTATTCCAAATATAATAGACGACTTTGAATGTCAAAGAAATTATGCTTACGGCGTTGGTACTGAGAGATTGAGAGTTATCAACAATCCAGACCTGACCCCTGAGAACTCATCCACACGCGTAGGAGAGTATACTGATTTGGCTAATGATCCTTGGGCTGCAATTACTATTGAGTTTCCGGAAGGCATAAATCTTGATGTCAATAATCAATTTGTATTTCAGATATGGTCACCTGTAGAAGCGCCTATATTGGTCAAATTAGAAGGCGGAAGTTCTGCACCTGTTGAAATCTTTACAGATGTAACTCAGACGGAGTTTTGGCAAACCATTCAAGTAGACTTCAGCGAGTTTGCCGGAGGTGATTACAGGCGTGTAGCATTCTTCTTCAATGCAGGAGTAAGTGCAGATGAGACTATAGTTTATTTGGATAATTTACGCTGGAGCAGAGAAAGTTATTTTGGTTGTATAGCCGATTATGAAACAGCAGCTTCAAGCATTACCAACTTCCAATACTTTGCTAATGGAACTCTGGAAGCAGAAGGATATCAATTTGAAGTAGTAGACAATCCTAATCCAAGTGGAATAAACGAAAGTGATCGCGTGGGTAAATTTATCAAGGCAGGTGATGCTGCACCGTTTGCCGGTATGTTTGCTGATTTAGATGCCGCAATTGACTGGAAAGATGAAGATAAAATTTTCAAAGCAATGGTACATATGGATCATCTTGGAAACTTTGCAGTAAAGCTGGAAGGATCGGCCACAGGGCAACCGCCTTTAGAGATTCCGGTAGAGAATACCCTAATAGATGAGTGGGAAGAATTGACATTTGACTTTAGTGCGGCTGCTGACAATGCAGAATATCGAAGATTAACTGTGTTTTTTGACCTTGGGATTGATGCAACCGGCGAAGATGTTGTCTCTTATTTTGACAACCTCGTAGTCGGTGAAGGAGAATGTGAGATATCAACTTCCATATTCAGACCGGTAGAAATGGAGAAGCTAAGTATTGCTCCAAATCCTGTAATGGATGAGCTACGAGTAGAGCACCCAGAAGCTATCAAGAGGCTCGATATCATCAATATGTATGGTGTAAGAGTAGCACATATCCAGGTTTTTGGCGAAGGGTCTACATGGATCAATGTTTCCAATTTAACACCGGGTATGTACATCATCGCAGGATTTAATGCAGCCAATACGCAAATAAGCACGTCTAAGTTCATAAAACAATAAGACGCTCACAGAGTGACGGAATATACCGTGGCCCTCTCATATAGCGTATGAATGGACCACTATGTTGGAATTGAATGGGAAAATAAGTTAGTGATAGTAGTTCAAACTAAGTCTACCGACACAGGATGTGTCGGTAGACTTTAAATACGGGTTTAATGCTATTCTTCAGACAAATCTTTTTAACAGCTTTGGTAGTGGTTTTGGCTACCACACTGCTCTTTCCGCAAAAGACGTTTAATCTGGATACACTGGAGAGAAGGACTTTTGATTGGTTTTGGGAAACGGCTTATGCCAATGGTTTTCAAATACCGGACAGAACTACAGATGGTGAATTCAGCAGTATTGCTGCCACTGGTTTTGGTCTATGTGCTTATATTATAGGTGCCGAGAGGGGGTTTATAAGTCGGGCTGAAGCTGCACAGCGGACATTAGAGACTCTAAAAACACTCATTGACCTACCTCAAAGCAAGGATAAGACATATGCTACAGGTTACAAGGGTTTCTACTACCATTTCCTTCACAAGGACAATAATTTGAGATTTAAGAATACAGAGTTGTCGACAATAGATTCTGGTCTCTTGTTGGCCGGGATATTATCATCTATGTCTTACTTTGATCGAGATGAAGAGCAAAGGATCAGAGTGCTGGCTGATAGGCTTTTCAGAAGAGTAGAATTTAATTGGATGCTCAATAGAGAAGGAAGGCTTAGTATGGGATGGCGTCCAGAAAGTGGTTTCATCCATTCAGATTGGCACGGCTACAATGAAGCTATGATTTTACTCATTCTGGCATTGGGTTCACCGGAGCATAGTATTCCGGCTACTTCATGGGATGAATGGTGTAAGACGTATTACAGGACTGATTTTCAAGGCTTTGATATGATTAATTTTGGACCTTTGTTTGGGCATCAATACTCTCATGCATTTATCGACTTTAGGGGCATTAATGATGCTTATACCTCAAAATTGGGTCATGATTATTTTGAAAACTCTGTTAGAGCCACACTTTCCAACCGTTCTTACTGTATAGATAATCCCAGAGGCTTTAAAGGGTACAAGCACCTGTGTTGGGGCTTGACAGCTTGCGATGGTCCTGCTCAAGATGTATTGAGTTCAGGCATGTCGGACGCTAAGAAGGATTGGTATTTTAAAAACTTTAGGGGTTATTCTGCTAGAGGCGTCGCTGCTGATTATCAAAGTGATGATGGAACCATCGCTCCAACCGCGGTGGGCGGTTCGTTACCATTTGCGCCTGAGGAGTGCCTCGAAACTTTAGCGTACATGTGGGAGACTTATTATGACAGCTTAGTCTGTGACTACGGTTTTAAAGATGCATTTAATTTGACAGCAGATTTTGATGGTGAGAGGCCTGACGGCTGGTTTGCATCAGATATTCTTGGCATTGATCAAGGAGCCATATTGCTTATGATCGCTAACTATAAGGATGAACTGATTTGGAATGTATTAAAAAAGAATCCTTACATCATAAATGGTTTGAAAAAGGCCGGTTTCAAAGGAGGCTGGTTAGACGATAGCTCTGTTTACAGTATGAAAAATGAAATAATACTATCATCAAACGATGATATACCTATAGATGCACCTGCCATGTTTGAGAGACATTCATTCCATCATCGTGATTTGACCTTACCATACAGATGGTATGCACCAAAAGATATAGATGATGAGTTGCTGCCACTAGTTGTTTTTTTACATGGATCTGGTGAGAGGGGAGACAATAATAGAGACCAACTACAAAATGGTGTCATGGCATTGGTTGAGGATGCTTTTAGAAGAGAAAACCCATCATTTATTTTAGCACCTCAGTGTCCAGATGGTCAAAGATGGTCAATGGTAAGTGAAGAATGGAAATCGGCTAAATACTCTGACGACCCTGCTGATCCGATGGATGCATTAATGGCTTTGATAGATTCTATTTTGCAAGAGAACAAAAGGATTGACCCCAACAGAATATATTTATGTGGTCTTTCGATGGGTGCATTTGGAGGATTTGATTTCATGGTAAGGAAGCCGGATTTATTTGCCGGTGCATTACTTATGTGTGGAGCTGCAGATCTCTCTACATTATCATCGATCACTCACATACCCATGGCGATATTTCACGGTGCAAAGGACGCAGTCGTACCTGTCGAACGCTCAAGAGAAGTTGTCGATGTGCTAAGAAAATTTGGCAGTCCGGTTAATTACAAAGAGTATTCTACACTTGGCCATGGTATAT
>SLDF01000385.1 GCA_007125435.1 Saprospiraceae bacterium | reverse complement strand
TCTACACAGATATCAACGCTCATAGAGTCTATGCATCCGAGTTCATTTGTAATAAGCAGAGATATAGTATATTCACCAGTGTCCGTGTAAAAATGGTTAATACTACCGGAATTTGACAAGTTGAAAATAGTGCCATCGCCAAAGTCCACTATACCTTCAGTATATCCAAAACTCAAGTCAATGATTTCTACTTCATTATTAATGATGTCTATACAGTCTTGGTTGGGTATCAGCGAAAAGTTAGCTCTCAATGGTGAAGCTCCGGGCAAGAGGGCAACGAAGTCTTGTGTGCAACCACTTTCAATCAATGTTACGCTCGCGGTGTAAGTGCCGGGTCTGCTCTCTAATCGAGGCCCTATGATAAGTGGGCTGGTTTGCCATTCAATATTATAGTCAGAGGTGGACAGGTTAATCTCTGCATAAGTAGTATCTTCAAAACAGACCGGGCTACCATATAAAAAATCCGCGCTGAAGGGCTGGTAAACATGTATGTATACGCTATCCATATAAGGATCTGAGCATTGATCACTGACCTCCACTCTATAAATTGTGCTTTGCTGAGGTCTGGCAATCTGGCTATTACCGAAGCCTAGTCCTCCATCCCATTGATACTCTAAGCTGCCTCTACCACCTACAGCAATAATCTCAACTACTGCAGATTCGCCAAGACAAATAGAATCAGGTAATAGTTCATTCTCTGCTGAAATGGGCTCAAAGACTGTAATGAATCGCCTCATGGAGGATGCGCATTCCCCGGTACCTCTTCTATACAGGAGTTCATGTGTACCAGCGCCTAATTGGCTGGGATTGATTTCAGGATCTGATATCTCACCGTTGATGGTAAAGTCTCCGCCATCCGGTACAAGACTTAGCTCGTATATGGTGTCACGATTGCAATATTGCTGCTCAAAACCACTTATACTAGCTTCTTCAAAGACAAAAATATCCAACGGTAATTCTGTTGTACACCCAGATGGAGCGTGATAGTTGACTGTGTAGCTGCCTACAGGTAGAAGCTGGGGATCAAAAAGCCCTATCTCTGTATCTAAAAATCCATCCCCTGACCAGGTGCCATTAGGTGGGTTGGCCTGTAGTATAGTTGCTGAGGAGCGCTCACAAAATGAAAATCCGTCATGGGTTGCAAATCCTTCAACAGAAATCTCGACGGAGTCCAGGCAGTTCAGGTTTTCATAATAGATATAATGTGTACCCGAGCCTATTTCACGGGGATTGATAAACCATTGATCATTTTGCCAGTAAATACCATTGCCTGATACAGTCCCACCGCCGGGATGAAATGAAATGAAGCCATCAAGGTTGACCCATTCTTGAGATTCACAAAATGAAGGTGACTCTGAAACTTCTATTCTCGTCTCTCTAATGCGAAGCTCAAACCTATCGGTACATGAATTAACACGATAAGTATAATTGTATTCTCCAACACCTAATTCTGAAATGTCAAATGCATTTATGTCTTCTAAGTAGACACCGGGACCAGACCAGTTTCCTTCAAAAGGCAGCTCAAGTATAGTCTCAGATGCACAAACGGTCCTGTCAGGTCCTGCCCATATCTCTGCATTATAAATTTGTATGGTATCAGAGCAACCATTAAGTTCATATATGTAAGTATTCCACTGATTGGCAGGAGCTCTCCAACCTTCTAATCGACCGGAGATACTATTCGTAATGCCCGGCCCTGACCACCTACCACCATATGGGTCACCTTCTAAGTCAATAGCTTGTGACGTGCAAATGGTATCGATTTCAGGCATGACAACTCCTTCCCCTACATCAATTCTCTTACCGGCAGTGCATCCATTTGGGGCGTTATATACGATCCAGAAGTTGCCTTCTTCTACAGGATTAAACAATCCGTCTGCAGTGACATGTGGTCCAGACCAGAATCCGCCTGCGGGTGTGCCACCGCTGACCTGAAAGGCATCAGTGTCTAAGCAAGCTGCTTGTCGATTACCTGCATTTATTGGTAGTACTACTACTGTATCTGTGGCAATACAGCCGTTTGGTGCAATGTAGTATACAATATCAGTATTGACAGGGTCACCATTCCACCATCTCCAAAATTGATACCTACCGGATGTTCTTTGATTGTTAGGTATGATATCGGAGTAGAACTCTCCACCCCCTATACTGACATTGTAAAAATAGTCACCTCTGGAAGCACAACTGGTATCTTGAATAGGGTTGAGTATAACGGGGTTTTCTAATGGTATATATGTATAGTCTACTTGGGCACTTTGTCCACTGACCTGGTCAATAACCTCTACAGTAATGGTGACCTCTCCGTCTGCACAAACCTCAACAATAGACTCGTTGTCATTGGTATGAGACCAATTATATTGATAATTGCCTGACTGAGAACCACCAGAAACAATGGCCTCTACTAAAGCGCAGTCGCCTTGACATGCACTTCCATCTAACAGGTCAACCCAGACACTTATAGGACAATTGCTTAGTGTTATTAAGAGGTTGGTGCTGATATCGTGCCAATTACCACAGGCATCCTGTATACTGGCATCGAAGAAAATCCGGTAATTGGCAGCATTGGATAGAGGAGGCTCAAATAACAGTTCAAAGTTCTGTGCCATACCTGTCATGTCATCACAATCCAGAATATTTATTCCTGCAATATTTGAACCGCCGGGTCCGAGCACACTAAAGTTATCAGTTGTGAGAATATCACAAGGTACAGGAATGTCAAAGCTAAAGGTGCCGGATTCCAATGGACATACAATATCCGAATTGACCTGAAGCTGCGGTACAGGAGGTTCATTGACCTCTACTGTCCATTCTGCCCGCCATCCAATAGCTGCGATATTTTCATCTGAAATGAAATGAAATGTGACACAACCGCTTGTTGCAATAAGGGTGGGTGCCGGCTGAATAGCCCCGCTCAATGCAGCAATTAAGGGTGAGTTTGTGTCCGGTCCGTCATATACAGAGAGAATGTCGTAGTTTTCTTCTGTGGCAAAATACTCAAAAGCAATAATGATTTCATCTGCACCTTCTACACATATGGTGAATGTAAAGTTTTCATTGTGGTCATACTGACCCTCTTCCGGCCCCTCATTGCTATCAGTCAGAATTCCTTCGCAATCCGTAACAAAAGCATTTTGCATATTGTATTCAGGCTGTGCGAATGCGCTATTGGTTGACATCAAAGCGATGCTAACAAGTAATATATGTATGAATAGGGGTCTCGCCATTTCAATTGTTTCTTTTAATTACGACTGCTGGTGTCTCTATAGTATTACTTTCATGTCCTGCCCTGTCAATCAATCTGATGTAAAACCTTGTTGTTTCTGAATCTCTATTGCCGAACAAAAAAATACTGGGAAATTCGATGTCCACCTTGCCTTGAATAGGCACATTGGAACCGATCGGTGCAACGGGACCAATGTAAAAGCCATCATAGTCCTCAAGCCTGGCATCCCTGACAAAGATGGCATTTTGGTCCGGGTCTTCAAACCCTATATCACCGTCTCCATCTTTATATTCTATAGTCAATACCAATGTCTCTGTATATTCCACAATGGTGTCATGAGAAATATCCACTAACGAAATTTCCGGGATGATTGAGAACGGAGGCTCAGCTTCATTCTGACAAGAATAAAGTGTTAAGGCTATCAACACAAGAAGACACGCTAAGTGTCTATTGTAGTCTGAAAGACATATAGTTTTTAATATAATAGATGCCATTATCTGTTGGTATTTCTGTAGGATGGGGGTTGTCATCCTGAATATATGCTCTAAAAAAAATATGTGTCACCTCTGGTGCGAATAAATTTCTTGTTTGGATGGAAACTGAATGTGTAAACTCTACAATATTGCCATGAAACCCTCTTTCTAAAACAATATTATCACCTGTCAGTACATTGAGGTCAAAGATCAATGGTTCATCAAAGCTATTGGGATTATTATTTAAAGCGATTTTATTGTATGTAAAGTCAACAGGATTGACATGATCATGGTCAAATGCGAAATAAATGACTATTTCATCAACACCATTGGGAACTCTAATGTGTCCATTTGACCCTGATCTGGACAACCATTCACCATCTGACATGGCCCTGACACCGATCATGCGAGGCCTAGGGCTTGATCTTTCAGGTATTTGTCCAAGGATGTCCGGTGCACCATTATCGATCCATTCTGTTATCTGTTCGATGTATCGGTTGCTATTTATTGACCAATCCGAGTCCGGTTCTAATTGGAAAGGCATCAGAGGAGTGATCTTACCGGTCAATCTGGCCAATAGTACTGATTTATCAGCGTCGCCCGGATGAACTCTATAATCGTATGAGCCATCATTTTTAATAGGTGCTTGATATACCATAGTATTATATGAGCTCTCGATAGTTCTGTAGTCTGGTTCAAATGATCCATCATGACATCCAACATTAGCACAAGTTGGTTTGAAGACGTTGGCATAAAGGCCAGCTATGGTAGAAGAATCAAATTCTGTGACCTGTAATCTTACTGTGTCTTGAGTAGAGTCAACATTATCAAAAGGATTAACCCTTTCTTCTTGCTCGCAACTAAAGAAATAGATGACTATTAAAAATATGACCGCTAATTTTCTTTTCATAATGATTAAATTCTATCGAAAAGGGACATGGCATTGCCATCAAGCAGACCCTCTGCTTCTACTCTTTCTTTTATGCCAAAAATATTTGCAATGGTTGGTGTGATGTCCGATGCATCTCCAATAGGATTCTCTTCTGAGCCTATTTTCAAATTAGCATCAATACCCGGACCAACCATAAGTGTAAAGATTCTTCTGGTATTGATATTACCTGCTGAATGATCATAAGCAAACCAGTCGTTTTCATCCTGAATAGGATTCGGCGCTTCATCTCTACCGTGCTCAGGCATGACGATCATGATAGTATTATTTTGCATGCCGGGGATGCGCTGTATTTCTCTCCATAAAAATCCGACCCCGTGATCTGCTCTGTGCAAATTCTTCAAATAGGCTGTATAGTTTGAATGGCAGACATCAATATCTGATAAGTCTACTACAGTCAACTTAGGTTTGAAATATTGCATGACTTCAACGGCATAACCTATTGTTTTGAGGTCATTATTATCGTTTACAGGAGGCAAGGTAACTTGCCCGCTTTTCACTTTTTCAAACATGAGACGAACAAACTCCTTTATATTGTTCTCTTCATCGGGGGTGTTGTATAAATGTGGAATCTCCAGGCCTTCTTGCGTGAAGTTGTTATTAAGGAAATTTCTCATTTCTCTAATGACACCCCATTCGGTTTCGGGGTGATAGTTTTTAAAGTCCATAAAATGAGCCTGTCCTGGAGCGCCAAAAGTGGTCAGAGGTGCAATAAAGTTTCCTCCATACCTTCTACCAAAAGATGGATGATCTGAATGGTTAAGAAGTGGTCGGCTACCGCCTATACCATGCCCTACAAACCAGCAATCACTGGCATCAAAACCGGCAAAACGCCTTAAGTATTCAAAAATAGTGGGTGAAACCGGTCGATTGCGTAGACCTTGTGTTATATAATAATTACCTGAAACACCTGTACTTAAACCATTAAAGTGGCCAGCTCCTCCTTTTGCAAATCTCACTTCAGGAAATAATACACCCTGATTTTCAAGGGGAACCTCAAGTAATCGATCGATGGGATGAGCACCTATGATATTGTTCTGAACATCGTCACGGCCATAAGCAATCTTATCTGGAGGAGGTGCACCTTCAAGCATGTTATACATGATGTTACCCTCTATGTCTTCATTCTGGCTATCTGCCAGGTATCTTCGCAATACTGCTTCTTGTTGTCTAACACCGCCGGCAAATAAAACAAATACAACATGCTCTGCCATTTGATAACCGGTCTGCGCAAAAAGGCGTCCACTTGGCAGAATATAGGGTGCTGCTACAGCTCCAGTAGCTGTAAGTATCGAATTTTTTATAAACTTTCTTCTGTCCATGATACTGTCTTTTTTAATAGTGGAAGTGCTCATTAGAGGTGGCGAAGGCAAAATAGACCAGTTCAGGAGTGACATTTGGCCTACTATTGATGAAGTTTCGCATCCATGTGAGTTCTGCTTCAGTGGGTGATCTGACTAAAAACCGCTTGTATGTTTCTCTTATAAATTCTTCAACGTCTTCTCGCATCTCTTCTTCTGATGGAAGTACGACATCACCGTCATTCATGTATTTACTGACTAAGATGTCATAGGCAATTTGCTTATCACCGATAGATTCAATTGCCCTCAAGGCTTCGAGCATTCGATTTGGGCTGATTGCCCTTTGGAATAGATTGGTATGCAGTATAGATATGTATTGAGAGGATGTTTTTGGTTTATCTTTTTCTGAATTGACTGGTAAGATGGTCAAATCATTAATTCCATAAACATCTTGTTCTTGTTTGCAAGAGAAAAATAAAAGTAATAAGAACAGGCTGGCTGCCCATTTACCTGAAGTTGGCGTATTCATCTGTCAATAAAATTTCTTCTAGTATATATTTGATATCTTTTTCTTCTGCGTATCTGGGCAGTAGGGTGATAACCTCCTCGGGTTTAGGTTGTCTATTGAGCATGGTCTGGTAAGCCCAAATGATCATGCCTTCAAGCATGCCGGTTGATTGTATTAATATATCAATGAATGCTTGCTTGTCAGAGCCTGAGCGTCCAAATAAAATGGCAGGTTCATTAAACTCTATCATACTGAATGAGGCGTCGAATTCTTGCTCTGTAGGTAACCGCCACAACAGTTCATCGAAGGCGGCTCTTACAAAATTAAAGGTGTTCATATTGATTTCGTCATAAATTCCATTGTTGATGGCAAAGGCAAAGAGCTCATGATATTGAATGTTGCCGTCATAAAGCTCTTGCTGACTATCTAAAAAGGCTTCATATTTTCTTATGGTTTCTAATCTGCGAAAATAACCATCCCAGTTGCCATCAAGTGAGTCACGGGTTGCGCCAAATCTAGCAATTCCAATTTGGCTGCGAATCTCACTATCAGAAACACCTTCCAGACATCTGACCTTGGCAAGATTGTAAAGATTTAAAATGAAGGCAGCTTTGTAAGACTCTTCCTCTTCTTTAAAGGAGTCGTCTGTCATGAGTTTGACAATGATCTCTGAGCGAGCTTCGCGACTTAAGCTACTGTCTTGTAAGAATAGAACCTCTTCTACTAATTCATCATTTAGGGGTTCGCGCCCGATGATATCTATGTAAAGACGATTGACGTAATTTTCAATTTTAATTTTACTGATGTTGAAAGTAGAGATAGGCTCGTTACCATCAATAAGATTGATATCTTTCTGACATCCATTTGCAAGAAGAGAGCACAAAATAAGTATAATGTAGATTGTTCCTTTCGATTGCCCCATACCCTAAAATAGTAAGTATTAGAATTAGAATAGCTATATACTCACTAAAACTAATTGGTTCTTTTTATCTATATTACGAAGGTATTACTTTTCTGGTTGGTACACATATAAGTTTATGATAAATAATTACACACACCAGTGACTTTTGCAAATATTATATGATATTGACCAAGGCAGAGCATAAAAATGATGGCTTCTTATGGCAAAAAGAAAAAACGCACGACAAAAGAAATTAAAAGCCCCGGGATTGCCACCCGGCAGTGTCATATATACCGGGCAAAAAACACACAATCAATCTCAAGTTACTTATTGTCGATTTAATGAGAATGATCTCTTTATATCTGATGATAAGAATGATAGTAAGAAAGATAATAGACAAGATCTATTTACTTGGATTGACGTTAGAGGTCTTCATGACATTACGCTTATTAATGAAGTAGGTAAGCAATTCGACATTCATCCACTAATGCTCGAAGATATTGTAAATGTTCACCAACGACCAAAGTATGAAACCATCGCAGATAGACAATATATCACACTGAAGGCTCTAGCCATCAATAATGAAGGGGGACTAGAGGAGCAACACATGAGTTTTTACTTTGATGACCGTGTCTTGATCAGCTTTCAGGAAGATAAGGATGATTATTTTTCTGTAATTCGTAAACGATTGGAAAATCCATCCGGTAGGATGAGAAGGCAAGGTGTTGAATACTTGGTCTATTGTATGATTGATTTAATCTGCGATAATTATTATTTAGCAATTAATCGACTTGATGAGTCTATTGATGCTCTTGAATACGAGATGCTGGCTCAATTCAAAAAAGAAGCAAAAATCGAGCTACACCATTTTCGTGTGCTCTCTCTTGAAATCAAGAAAAAGATTTTTCCTGTCAGAGACATTGTCCTGAAATTCATAAAGCTTACGGAAGATAAATCCGGCATAGAGATATCGGCTTATTACAGGGATTTATACGACCACATTATCCATATCAATGAATCAATAGAGATGACAAGAGATAATATCGATAGCCTATCAGATGTTTATAATACTCAAATAGGACTGATGAATAATGAGATCATTCAGACACTAACCATTATATCTACTATTTTTATTCCGGTTACTTTTATTGCCGGTGTCTATGGAATGAATTTTGTAAATATGCCTGAATTAGAATGGGGTAATGGTTATTGGTATTCTCTGATGTTGATGGCGATTGTCGTTGTCATCATGTTGGTCTATTTCAAGCGTAAGCGATGGATATAAAATCTTTCAAGCCATCAAGTTTGCAGTATACAAATTGACAATATCAGGTGATCTATAACTTGAAATAATTGGTTGTATGTATAAGACTGGTCGAAATCAACAAGAAAGTCATGGCTAGAATAACTAACAGGCATAAAAGTTATTGAACCTTCAGCCGTATAGTGCGGCTCTTATTACTGTTGGCATGGTCGATCTTAATAAAATAAATACCGGGAGCAACACCTGATAGTTCGTAGTAGTCACCGTGGAACTTATCGTATTGTTTGATCACATTTCCCAGGACATTAAGCACTTGAACGGATCCTATTTTTTCATCTGTAGTGATGCGGAAAAAATCTGTAGCCGGGTTTGGAAAAATTTTTATTTCCCCATTAAATACACGATCAGGATCTTGCGTAAAGCTATTTTGATCGTACCCATTGTTTTCAAAGTTGTCATTAGAATGAGGGAAATAGTCTACATTGCTATTCTGGGCACACAAGGAGCATGCCAAAATCAAAGCAAAAATTATAGTTGTGTAAACTTTTTTCATCCAAATTAAATTACCTGACGCAAATCTAATACTAATTACGGAATTTATTGCATTATGGTTTGCTGTATTGTCTTATTATTTTGTTAATGACACAATTTAACATATTATTCCTAATGCTAATATATAAATCTCTGCTTACACGCCGAGGTCAATGTCCGCATTGTCTCCAATATTAAGACTCTGCGAGATGCCTCTTACCACGACATCATTGCCCAGAATCGAATCCTTCATGACTGCTTCATTGAGTTCAGAGAAATTGCCGACTATTGAGTTCCATAGCACGCTGCGGTGGATACGAGATTCATCTCCTATACTGACATTTGGACCAATGATGGAGTCTGTAATTTTGCAGTTTTTTCCGAGACTCACGGGCGGTATAATAATACTGTTGCTATGCTGTGGGTTGAAGTTTTTCTCTTTCGAATATTTTTCAAGCAGGACAGCATTGGCCAGCAATAATTTATCCTTATGTCCACAGTCCCACCAATGGTCCACTTCGACAGCCTTAAAATTTGTGCCTTGCTCTATCATATGCATGAGGGCATCTGTCAATTGTAGCTCGCCATGTGTGCGCACATCTTCCTTCACGATAAAATCGAGGGACTTTTTAAAAAGCTTTACGTCATTGATTTTATAAAGACCGACCATTGCCATATTCGATTTTGGTATGATCGGTTTTTCAACCATGAGTTCGACATGGTTTTCATCATCGATGGTTACCACCCCAAAATCCCCGGGTGTTTCTGTGCGATGAATGCCAATAGAAGACTCCTCAGCGTGTACGAATCGCTCAAGATCCAATTCTAATATGGTGTCTCCAAAGTGAATAATTATGGGTTCGTGGTCCAATAACATTCTCGAAGTTTGCCAGATGGCATGCCCCGTGCCTTCTCTCGGTTCTTGATAGACAAATTCTTTTTGTGTGGTGGGATATTGCGTATCCAGGTAGTGTTTTATTTTTTCGCCCAGATATCCTACTATAAATACAAACTTTTTGATTCCTGCCTCTTTCAATGCGTCAACTATGTAGCCAATCATGGGCTTTCCTGCCAATGGCACCAATGGCTTTGGTTGGGTATATGTGAGGGGTCTTAGTTTAGTACCTGCTCCTGCTACTGGTATGATGGCCTTCATTGATGATTAATATTTTATGGCTTTCAAGATATATCCTATTGCAATAACCATACCGCTTGATGGCTAAGTAAAGGTAAGCGAAAATGTTTTTATAATTAAACTCGAATTATGCAATGGACTTTCCATTATTCACCAACTGACTGTCAGTGCAGGAGGGGGCAGCCTCAAATTGACATAAGAGTTTCTGCGGATACAATTTAGAAAGCTATTAAAGCTTTAGTAGATGAAGATATTTTTTAATTTTTCGCTTAGGCATCACCCTCGTCCATTCGTCCTCGGGTCGCTTTTTAGAGTCTGAAAACAGCCATCTTAATGATCCCAAGTCTTGCTCTTTTGAGCAATCTCTTCGAAAAAAAATACTTACGTAGCTATGGCTATGCGCGTATTTTTTTTCTTCGACCTTACTCAAAATAGCTGTGACTTAGATCATACGACGACTATTTTCAGACTCGTTTCGGGGCTCGCTATTCGCTCGGCCTCGATTTCGCTAAGGCTACATCGAGTCTGGCTCCGCATTCTCTTCGCCACCCACTCCACAGCGCTGATGCAAATGTGAAGTCATATATTATATACTATGGCGTTTAAAATAACAACTAAAGCGTTTTAAACCACTCTTGAAAATAAGACCCTAGAAAAGGTGTCAGTTTCTTCTCACCACGTGCAGCAGCCAATAAGCTTATAACCCAAAATACAATGATTACAATAGAAATAGCCCAGCCCAAAACCGGAATGATCCAAAGAAATGCTGCTATTATGGATAAGCCTAGCATTTGTCTCAGATAAAATGAAGCGAACTCGTCCTTATTGGGATCTTGATTTAGCACAAGTGCCACTATCCATCCTATGATGGTAACGTGTGCTAATATAGCTTTGGTCTGCTTATCCATAGACTACATTGATTTTATCATGCTTTCTTAATATCCGTCTCTTCCGTGTCAGTGATGTCTTCATCACGCTTTTGATCAGGCGCATCCGTTACTTTGCTTTCATCAGGTATAATGGCATCTTCGGGATCTTTAGTTCTGGTCACATCATACGGTCTGGGACCAATCAGCTTTTCCAGGTCGCTTTTTACCAGCACTTCTTTTTCGAGTAGTTGATTGGCTAGAATTTCCAACTCGTCTCTGTGTTTGCTGAGTAGGTCTTTAGCTCTTTGGTACTGAGCTGCTAAGATTTCTCTCACCTCTTGATCTATCATAGAAGCAGTTGCCTCACTGAATGGTTTTTGGAATTGATCTCTGGACATACCATAGAAGGAGATATTACCCACCTTATCATTCATACCATAGTTGACCACCATGCTATAGGCCATTTTAGTGACCTGATCCAGATCAGACTGGGCACCGGTAGAGATTTTATCAAATACAATAGACTCTGCGGCTCGTCCACCAAAAGTCATACACATTCTATCTAATAGCTGTTCTGTTCTAATGATGTATTCCTCCTTGGGGAGATATTGGGCATAGCCAAGTGTTCCTATACCCCGTGGTACAATGGTCACCTTGACCAGAGGAGAGGCGTGTTCCAGAAACCACCCACATATAGCGTGACCGGCTTCGTGATAGGCTATTATTTTCTTTTCTTCCGGAGAAATGATTTTATTCTTCTTCTCCAGACCTCCTATCACTCTGTCAAGAGCATAGTTAAAATCATCGATATCTACGGCGACCTTATTACGTCTTGCAGCAATGAGAGCGGCTTCATTGCAGACATTGGCAATATCCGCTCCTGCAAAACCCGGTGTCATTTCTGATAAAACAGCGGGGTCAATACCTGCATCTGTTTTGATTTCCTTGAGGTGTACTTTGAATATCTGCTCCCTTCCCTTGAGGTCGGGTGCATCTATACTTATCTGTCTGTCAAATCTGCCAGGTCTAAGCAAAGCTGTGTCAAGTACATCTGGTCTATTGGTTGCAGCGATGATGATAACACCCTTATCCGTGCTGAATCCATCCATTTCTACCAATAACTGGTTCAAGGTGTTTTCTCTTTCGTCATTTCCACCTTGCATATTATTGCGACCACGAGCTCGACCAATGGCGTCTATCTCATCTATGAATATGATACATGGCGCCTTTTCTCTTGCTTGCTTAAATAGGTCTCTCACTCTGGATGCACCTACACCCACAAACATCTCCACAAAGTCAGATCCTGAGATTGAGAAGAAGGGCGCTTTAGCTTCACCGGCTACAGCTTTTGCCAATAAGGTCTTACCGGTACCGGGAGGGCCTATAAGCAACACACCCTTTGGAATCTTACCGCCGAGTGCTGTGTATTTTTTGGGATTTTTAAGGAAGTCAACAACTTCCATAACCTCTTCTTTTGCCTCATCTAGTCCGGCGACATTTTCGAATGTGACACTGACATTGGTATTCTTGTCAAAAAGGGTGGCCTTTGACTTCCCAATATTGAAGATCTGGGCACCGGGACCCGATCCACCTCCGGCTACTCGCTTCATGATAAATATCCAAAGCGCAATGAGGATTATAAAAGGGATAGCGTATGATAATATCGGCCAAAACCAGTTGTGTCTTTTCTCATAGCTAATCTCAGGCTCTGTCATACCTCTGTCGCTCAGTTCTGAGCGCATCCTTTCCATTTGTCTGCCAAAGTTATCTACAGAGCCAAATTTATATTGATAATGACCACTCCCTGATGACCTTGAGTTATTGGCGGCATCTTTATATCTTTCGTCACCCAGTCTATCGGGAGCTAAATATATATTAGCATATTCGTCATTGATGACAACAATGCTAGCCACATCCCCGGATAAAATCATATCCTCAAATCTATTTTGACTGATGTCAACATTGCTTGAGTAGTTAACCATATTCAAGGCAACTAAAATCAATGCTATCAATCCATATATCCAGTATGAACCAAACTTGTTGAACTTGTTTTTTGGCTTTTCTTCCTGGTTATTTTTTCTATCGTTATTTTCCATTAAATTATATTTATATAGTGCGAAGCCATGCTTCGATTACGAGTCATATAGACTTGCAGTGTACAATACTTGTGCCAATGATTATTGAAGGTCTTTCATCTGACTAAAGGTCATCTACAAGCTCTGATATTGTGTCGTTTTGGCATCATTCCATAAGTCCTCAAGCTGATAAAATGCTCTTGTCTCAGGATGGAATACATGAACAACAGTATCAAAGTAATCGACTAAAACCCAATGAGCTTGACTCGTCCCTTCTACAAAAGATGGACGTGTATCCAACTCTTCTTTCACTTTTTTTGAGATGTTGTCAGAAATTGCTTTGACTTGTGTACTGGATTCTCCCTCGCATACAATAAAGTAATCAACCGGTGCATCTGAAATGTGTCTTAGGTCAAGCTTTACTATGTTTTTACCTTTGACATCTTGAATAGCCTCAATAATGAGACTGTTTAATAAATCGCCGTTACTTTTTTCTTCGGCGTAAGACATGCCACTTAAACTCAAATTAATAATTTTGGTTCTACAATACTTAGCAAAAGTAAGTCGCTAAGTTGCTACTTTAAAATAGATTTTAAATGTGGTTAACTCTCCTGTCGTTTTTTTGAAGTCTCCCACTAGTTGCATAACGCAAATTATGATGAATTAGTTATTACAATTCAATTATAGTGCATTATTTTGGGTTAAATTTAGATGAAAATTAGTTTTGTTTATACTAATCGTGAAGAAAGGTGACCATATTGACCCTTTTTTTAACATATATTTTACGAAAGCCATAGCTGCTACACACTAAGCTTAATTAATCTTACAGAAAATAATATGAAATCAGGTGATCACTGCATATATGTAAGCAGCGTGGATTCTACCAATCAATATGTAAAACGCATCATATCCAACTACAAGATTAAAAGCGGTACCGTGGTCTATACCTTTGATCAATACGAAGGGCTAGGTCAATATGGCACACAATGGTATAGTCAAAACGGTAAGAGTCTGGCATTTTCTATGTACTATGAACCATTGTCTTTGTCACCAGAGCATGTGTTTACTTTGAATATGCTGGTGAGTAATGGACTTGCAGCGGGGCTTCAGTCGCTTCTCCCCGGACATAATGTAAAAATCAAATGGCCCAACGACATCGTAGTAGAGGATGACAAGTTGGCCGGTGTCCTGATACAGAACGCACTTAAAAAGCAAGTTGTCCTTCATTCAGTCATTGGTATTGGGGTCAATGTTAATCAAACCCATTTTGAGGCGTCGTATTCTAGAAAGCCCACTTCTATGGCCTTGCTGACCAGTCTCGAAAATGACCCGGGCAAGGTGTTACACACTTTGCTTCAAAGCTTGAATCATCATCTACCTGCATCAATGCCTTTGCAAAAACCGAAAGTTTTATTTGAAAAAACAAGAGAGGTATACCTCGATAGATTATACGGATATGATAAATGGCAAACTTTTCAAAGATCAGACTCCACGATATTTCAAGGTAAAGTCATAAATGTAGAGCCCGACGGAAGGATTTGTATTACAGATCAAGAGGGTAATCTACAAAAGTACGACCTGAAAGAAATCAGCTGGGTGACAAGATAATAGTATACAGATATAGAAGAATCCGATGTCACTTAGATAGCTCAGGCTAAAAGCTACGATCGGACCTAAAAAAAGTATGGGCCGCTTCCAACATTTTGGAAACGACCCATATTGGTTTCAACTATGCAAATTATTTCACTTGAGCTATGGCAGTGTAAGGGTATAGATAAGTGTGGCCTGTAGGGCATTTTACAACAACATCTGTGATGTAAAACTTATCTCCACTGATGGTACTTCTTACCATTTCGAAGGTCTTCTCGTCAATTTTATTTCCATAGTTCTGCTGGACTTTTGCGTCTTTTCTTATGGACGTCTTGATGAGTCTAAAACTGTGGATTTTATAGTCTTCACCTGTGCTTTGAGCGATCATCTCTTTGAAGAATTCAAACTTTTTGAAGTCTACGAGACCGATAGTATTAGATGTTTCCTTGGACAATTCTTTTTGAGGGCTTCTTGGCATATCGACGTCATTTAATAGAGTATAGTGACCATACTGATTATCGGTCATGGGTGTTTCGATGAATGCAAAGTCTACTAATTGTGCATTAGTGGCTGTAGCTAATAAAAGCGTAGTAATTAAAATTGCTAAATGTCTCATGATAATAATGTTTTAGATTTAAAATGAATTTTTATGTGTTTTGTGATCTCTTTGTCACAACACAAAGATGGGCCTAAAACCATGTCAGATTGAAGAGTGTATCTACCCAAAAGTGATTAGATTTATACTTAAAAAAAGGGCGTGGAATCACCCTAACTGTTAAAAGTATATCATGCACAAAAAACAAGTATAAATACGTATATATGGGATAGCAATTCCACTCTACCTTTGCATTCAGTTGGTTTTGTATATTTTTTGGTAACAACTATGTTATTTATAAACACTAGAGGTGAAGCATGGCATGTCTTTTTGTACTGTTATATTGCATCAGCGATGTGAAGTGGGTCACGACCGATAGGGAGTGAGTCCGAAGGACCGAGCGAACAGCGAGCCCCGAAACGTAGCGACCCGACGACGAACGGAGGAGGGTGATGCCCAAAAAAACAAAAGACAAAAGAAAGGAAATCATCATGCTACAAGTAGACTCTTGTTTATAAAGACCTAAAAGCAGCTTTGTATTTGATTTATGGCTAATATTTTAATACCCTATGTCATCGCTTTTGCCATTACACTGATAAGTGCCATATGGGCTATAGTCATATGGTCACGTGTAGAAGACCGATTTACACCACTGCTCATCTACTTTGTACTGTCTGCTATTTGTGAGATTCCGGGGAATATTAATTTTCTCATACTTAATAAAGAGCCGAGCAATCTTATTTATAATCTGTTTGTACTGATAGAGGCTTTTCTATGGTTGTGGTTATTTTTCAAATGGAAGTTATTTCGCAATAACACCTACTTGTTTTATACATTGGCCTCATCATTTGTAGCGGTTTATATAGCAGATTTTATTATTACCGGTGATATGAATACAATTTTCACGGCATACAGACTATATTATGGGTTTGTATTGGTGTTACTCAGCATACATCATGTCAATTATCAGATCGTGCACGAAACTAAGAATCTAATAAAATCAAGTAGCTTTTTGATTTGTATCGGTTTAATCATTATGTTTACAAATAAGATCTTGCTTGAAACATTTTATTTAGTATTTTCTGAATATAGTTTTGGCATATTGGTGATAGTTACGCTGATATTTAAAAGTATTTTAATGCTAGCTTTATTATGGATGCCAACGAAGCCCAAAGGTTTACATTCGTTATAATCACATCGCTCATTCTCGGTGTCATATTGATTTATTTTATCGTTTCACTGATACAGCACCAGAGGAGAAATATCAGGCTTAACCAGGAGAAGGTAGAGGCAGAAATCCTCGCATTGGAAAATGAGAGAAAAAGAATAGCAGCAGACCTTCATGATGAGCTAGGGCCGACCCTATCTGGAGTAAAACTCATACTATCAAGTCTAAAACCATCGACAGAGGAGGATGATAAAAAGCTCAACAAGGTCAGCGCTCATATAGATACGATGATCAATCTGATCAGGCAAATATCCAATAATCTGATGCCAAAAATCATCGAGAAACGAGAGATAGATCAAGTATTGGAGTCCCTGATCAATGAAGCCAACACTTACTACAACTTAAAGATCGAATATAAATTTGATGAGGATATCAAACTAAGCCCTGATCAAAAGCTGCATCTCTACAGAATATTTCAAGAAATTCTTCACAATACGATAAAGCATTCTGAAGCTGACCTGCTAAGGGTAGAGATGATCAAGAACAACCAAACTGTCATACTACATACGGTGGATAATGGAAAGGGTTTTGATCTTAATGGTATAGAAAAGCACAAAAAGGGAGGACTAGGTCTCAAGAATCTACAAAGTCGTACTGAATTACTAAAAGGGAAAATTGATATCTCCTCAAAGCCTGGAAAAGGAACGATGATGGACATAGTCATCCCGATATAAAAAAACTGATTGAATAAAAACATTTTCATAATGGCAAATAGTGTAAGACCTAACATCAATATTGTAATAGCCGATGACCATGAGATATTCAGAGACGGTATAAAACAAGTGTTCGAATCAGATCCGAATATTACGATCCTGGATATGGCAGCGAATGGGATGGAGCTAATAAAGATGGTCAATAAGCACCAGCCGCATATCGTGTTATCGGATATTAAGATGCCGGTTTTAGATGGTATAGAGGCATGTAAGAAGATCGTAGAAAGTCAACCTGATACACAAGTTATCGGGCTATCCATGTTTGATGATGAGACTAGTATTGTCGATATGCTAGAGGCTGGTGCAAGGGGATATCTCATTAAAAATGCTGACAAATCAGAGATCATCGAAGCTATATATACGGTCTACGATGGTGATCCATACTATTGCAAACACAGCTCATTTACACTGGCAAAGATGATATCGTCAAGCCGATTTAACCCCGATAAGAAAAAGAAGAAGGTTGAGTTCACCGACAGGGAAAAAGAAGTCATCACATTGATCTGTAAGCAATACACCAACAAAGAAATTGCTGAGGAGCTGTTTATCAGCCCCAGGACCGTAGAGGGGCACAGACAAAAGATACAGGAGAAGATTGAGGTCAAAAACTCAATTGGCATCGTAATCTACGCCATTAAGAATCAACTTTATATCCCTGAGTAAGATTGTTTATAAGCTAAGTATTATCAATCGAAGAGTGTTTTATTGCGTCCGGGCTCAGATACGCCAAGATGTTTGTAGGCCTTAGCGGTGGCTTCACGCCCTCTGGGTGTTCGATGAATATAGCCCTCCATAATCAGAAATGGCTCGTGCACCTCTTCTATAGTACCGGGTTCTTCGCCAACAGAAGTTGCAATAGTACTGATACCAACAGGTCCTCCTGAAAATTTGTGGATAATAGTAGATAGAATTTTATTATCCATCTCATCTAGTCCACCTTCATCTACATTGAGTGCATTGAGGCCGTACTGGGCTATTTTCTTATCGATTCTTCCATTGCCTTTGATCTGAGCAAAATCTCTGATTCTTCTTAATAATGCGTTGGCTACTCGTGGTGTCCCCCGACTCCTTCTGCCTATCTCATATGCACCCTCTTCGTCGATGGGTATTTGTAAAATGGAAGAAGATCTTTTTATGATTTGTATCAAAGTATTTATATCATAGTAGTCCAAATGGCAATTGATGCCAAACCTTGCTCTCATGGGCGCAGTCAAAAGACCCATTCTGGTGGTGGCGCCTATCAGCGTGAATGGATTGAGGTTGATCTGGATACTTCTGGCATTGGGGCCGGTATCTATCATGATGTCAATCCTAAAGTCTTCCATAGCAGAATACAGATACTCTTCCACAACAGTGTTCAACCTATGGATTTCATCTATAAAAAGTACATCTCCTGATTGTAGATTGGTCAATAGACCTGCTAGGTCACCTGGCTTCTCCAGTACCGGTCCCGAGGTCATTTTAAGATCACTGCCCATCTCTGAAGAAATGATATAAGAAAGTGTAGTCTTACCCAAACCCGGAGGGCCGTGAAGCAAGACGTGATCAAGGGACTCATCTCTTAGCTTTGCTGCCTCAATAAAAACCTTTAGATTCTCGACAATTTTGGGCTGACCACTGAAATCGTCCAATGCCTTAGGGCGCAGTGCTCTTTCTATCTGTCTGTCTTCAGGGCTGAGATGATCTGCACTAGGATCTATGTTGGGATTGAGCATAATATTCTTTAAATGATATACAAATATACTCTAATGTGTTCGATATCTGAATCTTTGCAAGTATAATAATGCGATATCGGTGGCAATCCTCGCTAAAATCCAAAAGTCCATGGCCCTTTTTAAAAGCAAGAATACAAGACATTCGGTGAATTAGATTTAGCAATACATATTATGCGCTATAGATAGCTGTTTATTAATTTCTTTTCATTATATTAAGGCATGCTGATTTGTTTTATATTAGTTTGTTCTAATTTCTGCAACAATATTCATAAGAGAAAATTGGGATGAATATAAAACACATGCTTGTACCAATTAAGTAAACAATCAATAAACAAATAAGATATGAGAGATTTGAAAAACATTTTCATCATTATAGCGATGAGCCTTACAGTTATTTTGCTGGTGAGCTGTGACAGCGGTGACAAACACGGTCTTCACATCCAATATGAAGTGGGCCAGGAATATGCATTAAAAGCCAAAGTTTCGGATGTAAAAGCCGGGGTGAGCGATGGAGAATTTACCGATTTCAGTGGATATAATGCCACGATCAGGTCCCATTACAAGATAGAGTCGCAAGAAGAGGATGAGTGGGTCATGCGATTGTTTATTGATGATTTTACATTAGACAGCATCTATGAGATGGACCTTAATGATATGTCAAGACAAGAGATCGCTGAAGCTGTCAAATCATCATTCAATGAAGAGGGGGAGGTCTACCGCTTTTCCAGTACAGGTGAAGTCGTATTTCTCGAGCCGGTGAAGGTAGCTCTTGATGCATTTAATAAGGTGCTACTAGAGAGACCTTCTGTGTTTTATCAAGGTCAATTCTTTTTGACAGGAAAACTAATAGAAAGCCAGTACAGTTTTAACGGAAACTTTAATAAAGGTGTGAAGTGGGAAGATGAATTCTTTCTGATTGATCATGAAAAGTATGGTTTCCAGGCTGCAGATAGAAGTGTTTCGATGAAGTGGGAGCTTCTCAGGCTCAATGACAAAGAAGTTACTTTTTTTGGAAGTGGAAGGAGCGTCTCTGACATTAGTAAGATTGATTTGAGCCAAACGAAGCCAATAGATGTAAAGCGTCAATTTGGCATCAATCTAGTATTCAACAGAGATGATTTTTGGTTAAACAGAGGCAATATAGACCTACGGTCTGAGTTTGCCGAATTGCACAAAGCCATTGATGAAGAAACCGAGGATGTAGAAACCATTCGCTCACCTTACGAAGTAAGAAACATAAAAATCAAGTACTTCGACAAGGAAGATGAGGAATAGAGGTATGGTTTTTATCGTGCAATTGGCATTTCTAGTTTAGATACAACACATTGGCAGTGTAGAGGCTATTTCATTTTTTTGCTTTGGGCATCACCCTCCACTGCGTTGCGGGTCGCTACGTTTCGTGACTCGCTGTTCGCTCGGTCCTGCGGACTCACTCGCATGCGCTCGTGATCACTGCACATCGCTGATGCAATACTGTGCGTCGCCTGTCATTTGGGCATATATCTCAGGTTTCTCTCATTTTACTAGCAAATAGCTTGTGAACTTCAGATTAGAAGGGATAGATTTTAGGTAGCATTAGTGTCGCCAATATCCACAAAATAATATTTAGAGGTGTACCCACTTTGAGGTAGTCTCTAAACTTATAGTTACCTGGCGCAAATATCATTGTATTGGTCTGATAGCCGACAGGTGTCATGAAGCTCAAAGATGCCGCAAATGTAATGGCCATCAAAAAAGGTCTTGTACTCACACCCATAGACTCAGCGCTTACAATAGCAATAGGTGCAAGCAGAGCTGCTGTAGCGTTATTTGACATGACATTTGTCAGCAGGAAAGAAATGGCAAAAAAGAATGACAGCACGGCTTGGGGGCCATACCCGCCCATATGATTGGTGATGAAGTCAGACAGCAAATCCGCTGCACCTGTTTTTTCCAGAGCCACACCCATAGATAGGACACCGGCTAGCATAAATAGCACTTTCCATTCAATGGCTTTATAAGCTTCTTCCGGCTTAAGTGTCCCGGATAAAATAAGAACAGCTGCACCTATGGCGGCACTCAGTAATATAGGCATCACTCCAAGCGCAGCAAGGAGCATGACAGCAATAACCACCGAGACTGTAAAACCCATTCTCAGATAGTTTATTCTCCTAGGTTGGAACTCTGAGATCACCAGGAGGGTTTGATTCTTTTTCAATCGGCGAATAACACTTTGCTCAGATCTGATCAGGAGGATATCGCCCGCTCTAAGCTTTACATGTCCTATTTTTTCATGGATGATATTTTTTCGACTTCGGATAGCAAGTACCGAAGCCCCTCGATAGGTCTCATTAAATTGGATCTCAGCCAATGACCTACCGACAAACGGAGAGTTTGGGGCAATAAGGGTTTCATATAATAGTATATCGCTAGCCTCTAGCTCAGTCGTTGTATCACCTTTGACCTTGATGCCTTGTCTGGATGCTAATTGCTTGACTTTATCAATATCGCAGCGAACTTTAAGGACATCGCCTTCTTGCAGCTCTGTATAAGCCATTGGAAATTCAATATTGCCATCCTTTCGAATGACTTGAAGTATTTCAATACTAAGGTCCGTGACAAGAGGGGATTCAAATATGGTTTTACCAACGGACTTACATCCCGGCAACAACCTTATTTCTGCTAAATACTGGCCCATATCAAACTCATCAACAGGCGATACATTAGCCTTTCTTTTGGGTATTAGAAATTGACCAACTACAAGCATATATAATACGCCTGCTGCTAAAAACCAGATACCGGCAGGCGTCATTTCAAACATACCTATGGGTTCCATGCCTCTGTTTTCAAGAATCCCACTGACTAAGATATTGGTAGAGGTTCCAATAAGTGTGCATACACCTCCCATTAATGCCCCGAAACTCAATGGCATCAATAGCTTAGAAGGGCTGACATCTGTATCTCGAGCAACTTGTATCACGACCGGCATGAATAATGCGACTACTGCTGTGTCATTGATAAATGCCGAAAGCAATCCTGCTATCAACATAGTCGCTAAAAGCATCAATGTGAAACTTTTCTTACCTGCTCTTACAAGAAAGATACTCACCCTATTTAAAATCCCACTCTTAAAAACAGCGGCACTGATAACAAACATAGCACCAACTGTCAATGTGGCCGGATTACTAAAGCCCGAAAAACCCTCAGCAGGCGTCAAAATACCAAAAGCCATAAATAATATCATGACCAGAATAGCCACAGTATCGACAGACCACTTTTCCCAAACGAAAAGTACGACAGCAAGAAAAATGATACTAAGTACTATGGCTATATCCGTAGTCATAATTATACAAACCTTTGGGCTTCGTATTCAATCCATTGATTCAACCCGAATCGTGCCCAAAAGATAGCACATATTTTTCATAGAGGTCAGAAGGGAAGAAAAGATTTTAATTGACTTTTAAAAAATCAATGTAGGAGTGGTGTTTGGAGTTATTGGACAATCTCTTCTTTAGTGAATTGTCTCACCGTATCTGCTCGCAATGACGAGTCCTCTGCTATGTCTCTTTTATGAAAAGGGCCAAAGGTATATGGTGTCTCTTTAGTGCCTTGAAAATGAATAGAAGGGTCTGTGCAATAGTCTTCGTGTCTATGCGTCAGCGCTATGATCAATAATACGAGCAATATGATTCTTTTTGCAGCCTTCATGGTTTTCCATTCATTGAGATTCTGATGCAGGTAGTGTATCCTTGAAGAGTGGCTCTGCATCTAAGGAGTCACCCTCAAAAATCACATCAGGTATATTTGGTTTGAATGGTTTTATGGGTATTGCATCAATACCGACTTTATCTTCTGTGGCCTCTCGTATTACCAGCGAGTCGACGTAAATCTCAGCATTTTTAAGTGCATTTTCTTTACAGATCTTGAGCTTTTCTGCTTTAAGTTCCTCAAATCTCAAATCAAGCATTTCTCTTGCAAAGCTAGATAGTTTCTCAATTCTCTGATCTTCATCTTTGTCAGTTCTTTGAAATGCTAGCAATACAAAAGCTATGACACTAAGCCCGACCACACATATGTATTTATTGAATTCTTTCACGTCTTATGCTTTTCATTTCTGCTTTTCTTATTGCGTATATGGAGTCAACGTATCTGTCATACCAGTAATTATAAATTGAATCGCATTGTGCTTTGATAATACTATCCCTACTTACCATTCTGCTCTTAGCCATAGACTCGATCAGTTGGCGTGTATTCTTGTCTAGTTCTTGTTTCTGAGGATTACACGCCAAGATAGGCAACAGTAATAGTAGACCTGTTACACTTTTATCTTTGATCGTTTTCAACATCAATTACTTTCTTTCTAAGTTCAAAATTCTTACCTAAGTACACCTTTCTCACCATTTCATTAGCTGCCAGTTCTTCTGCTGTTCCTGCCATTAATATCTTGCCTTCAAACATTAGATAAGCTCTATCTGTAATCGAGAGTGTCTCTTGTACATTGTGATCCGTGATGAGAATTCCAATGTTTTTGGTTTTAAGTTTGGCAACGATATATTGAATGTCTTCTACAGCAATAGGATCAATCCCTGCAAAAGGCTCATCAAGTAAAATGAACTTTGGCGATGTCGCCAGTGCCCTTGCAATTTCTGTCCTTCGTCTTTCTCCACCAGATACTGTATCTCCTCTGTTTTTCCGCACTTTATGGAGGCTAAATTCATCAATAAGAGACTCCAGCTTATCTTTTTGCTCTGCTCTAGAAAGATTAGTCATTTCAAGTACAGCCTTTAGATTATCCTCTATGCTAAGTTTTCTAAACACAGAAGCCTCTTGTGGCAGATATCCGATACCAAGCCGAGCCCTTTGATACATAGGTAGGTCTGTTATTTCCCTTTCATTATAAAAGACTTTACCTTGATTAGGCTTGATGAATCCTACAACCATATAAAAGGTGGTTGTCTTCCCGGCTCCATTGGGTCCGAGTAAGCCTACGATCTCGCCTTGCTTCACTTCAACAGATACATCCTGGACAACGGTAGCCTTCCCGTATCTCTTGACAAGGTTTTTAGCCACTAAAATTTGTTGGTCGTCTTTTTCCATTCTATTATTTGTTGGAATTGATATCTGATATTAAAACCCTCACAACGAAAATCTATTGCATAGTCAGGGTTAAAGCGAGATACATTCATACCTCAATGGCTCAAATATCTAACTAATCCTTTCATTATTGTATAATAACTATACTCTTTATCTGGTTTAACCCATTTGGCACATAAGCTACATGTTGTCGAAATCACTTACCTCCATCATCATCTTCATCATCATCTTCTTCCTCTTCAGGATCATCTTCATCTAGCAATTCTTCTTCGTCCTCCTCCTCTTCTTCTATTGGAAACTCTATGATGACATCTTCATACCAATTGGATATATCTATTTCTTGCTCTACATCCCAATTGGCGCGAAGATCGGATATGGTTTCTTCTCGTTTTCGCTCGGGCTGTCGTCTCTCTAAAAATCGACCAGCATCCCACATCTTATTTTCATTAAGGTCTTCTAGTATGTATAGGGCGTAATCTTTAGGTATGATCTTATCAAATTGCCCTTCCCATTCTGTCATGCCTTTTACGACCCATTCATTTCTCACTAATTCTTCATCTTTTAACTGAAGAAAATATGACTTGTCCTCCTCAAACCCTTTTATGGTCAGAGACAGATTGGAAAAGCCTTCATCATCCAATATTTTAAACGGGCATTCTAGTAATGAGTCAACAGTTCTCCCATAGATATCAAAGATATCACCTTCGCTGATATTCAAAATAAGGTCTCCGGTGGTCTTGACGGGTTCGAATGTAAACTCGTCTTCTACTGCTCTATAGCCTTCCCTGAGTCTCAGCTCCGTCGAAAAAGTGGAATCAGATGTATTAGTGATAAGAAATCGTTCTGTCTGTACGTCGACGATGGGTGCGCTAAAATTTATGTACACCAGGGAGTCTTGATGTTGGCTTGCGATGTGTCTTTTGGGTTTGGAGCAGGTCAATGGGGTTTTGGCCATGGTAGAGTCCAATTGATATGAGGCAATCCTTAATGAATCTGTTTTTTCACCCCTTTCAATATAGAACCACCACCTCGTGCGTTTTGGTGCTGTATGCCATAGCCTGATATTATTCTCAACGACATCTAATTGGTATTTTATGTCTTCATTTTCGAGTCTGAAAACCGGATCAATCAAAGCCGTATTGTACTTGATGATAATGAGGCCTCTGGTCGTGGAGTCGATATCCTCTATGAATGGTTTTGGCCGCTCTTTGAATATGGTAACGATTTGTGGATCCATTTCGTCTTTCATGCGAATTATTGAATCAACATATCCTATATATTCCTCGGGGTCATCGTACTTGTAGTTATTATTTTCTTCTTTGAGGCCGACTAATTGAAATTTTCCCGGTTTAATATTTTCGATTTTAAAAAGCCCTTTTTCATCCGTACGGCCAAAATAATAAGGTCTATCATTTATAACAGCGGAATCATTCAAGTTGTCAAAAAGCAAGGCTGTAGCTTTATCAACCGGCTCGCCTGTAATGGCATCAAGAATGGCCCCACGCAAGACCAAAGAGTCGATAACATCACCTGTTGAGAAGACATAGCGAATATTTTCAGCAACATTATTCTCATTTAAGTCTCTTATAGCCTCTCCAAAATTAATGGTGTATGTCGCTGAATCTCTTAATTTTTCTTTTTCATTGAATGTAAACACTACCTTCTTCCCCCTGGATTCTACTTTAGGATTGTAGACCAGAGGAGGTGATACTAATACATTTTGCAGCGGTTTGTCTACAACCACAAATTCATCAAAATATAACGTTATGGGTCGCTTTTTAAAATGAGTCACAAAACTAGGGTCGGATTTTTCTTCCACTAACTTGGGCGGTGTCTCGTCTCTGGGACCACCAGTCAGCACTCCTGTGGTCGCACATCCCATAAAGATGAGCAACCCACAAAATAGATAGAAGAAGCTTTTACTTAATCGCATAGTTAAACCCGAATTATGCATTAGAAAATCCCTGCCCGCCACCTGTCGATGGCAGCAGGCGGGTATTACGGCTTCAAATGGCTTCAAAATAAGTCGCTTTGCTTGATTTTGTTCAATCACCGTAGG
>SLDF01000406.1 GCA_007125435.1 Saprospiraceae bacterium | reverse complement strand
ACCGTTGGCAACCATATGAAAAACACCATTGTAATTATATTGCTTTTTGTTTTCGGAACAGTCTTTTCACAAGATGACTGTAAAGATTATAAGGAAAACTATATTCCTAAAGATCTGAACGATGCAATTGAATATTTGACTTGCGAATGGTCGGAATCTGATAAAACGGAATTCAAAAACAAAGAAGAAAGCGATGCTGTAACCGAATTACATTTCGGAACTGGAATGGGAATAAGAAATGGTTGGGAGTTATGGAAAGGCAAAAACCGAATATCAAGATTTTTTAAATCAAAAGGAATTTCTCATCCAGACGATATGTCTTCAATAATTTTGACTTCTTTTCACAGATACTTAAACAACAAATCTGTTGAGTTGAACGAACAAATAAAATATTACAAATCGTATTGGGACGGAATAAAAAATCAAAGGAAAAACCTAAAGAAAAAGTTTAAAGAATTAAAAATTGGAACTGTAGTCCAAGTTGCCTTTTCTGGAAGTTGGCGATATGATGGAACGGACACGACTACTTTGCATAGTTATTTATATACAGCAGATGATTCAAGTGATTTTGAATGTTTAATAGAGGGAAAAGTCATTGAAAAAACAAAGAATATTAAACGATATAATTTAACCATAGAAATTACAAATTGTGATTCCTGTAAGTATATAAATCCAGTTTTCAATAAAAAGGAAGTTGAGATAGGAAAAACATTAGTAGTAGATATGGCTTATGAAAAAGTCATAATTAAATAAATACGGTTGCCAACACCTAAGTATTCGGCATGCCGATAGGCAAGCGCTGAATACCCTGTTGACAGATCCGGTGCTACCATATGGGGAAAGCGAGTTAAAAGATTATTTATTAAGATCGATATGGTGACTATGGGTTGATCTTTTTTGACCTAAGACAGATTTGTTTGCGACTTATTAGCAGGCGAGACTCTTCATATGATTCATGTTCGACTAATCAAGCATGCTGTTTTTGATATCTTATGATTTTCCATCATAGTTTATCCATTACGCTAATGTTTACTTGTAGCGTCGTGATAAGATGATCATTTTAATTGTAAGTCAAAGTTCTACTTAAACCTTAATTATGCAATAGAAATTGATTTTGTGGCCTAAGTGTTTATTTTTGAGCAAAATAAGCTATTATTTATGAACATCAAAATGGTTAACTTATCGATTGAATATTCAGATAAGAAAGTGACTCCATTTGGAGGACTAAGTTTATTAAAGCGATTTCTTGATAAGACTGGAATAGTGTCTACACTGAATGATATGAATCTGCCTCAACCGGGTTCTAATAGAGGCTACAACCCATCAGATATTGTTTTCTCTTTTTGGTTAGGAGTATGGACAGGAGCGAGTCGCTATATTCATTGTGATTGGGTTCGATAAGATAAAGTCTTGCAAGAGATTTTCAACCTTGAACGAATGCATTCACAAAGTACGTACAGTAGATTTTTCAATAAATTTAACCAAGGAAAGAATGATGAGATATTTCGGGTTACTTGAATGTTACTGTGCCGCAACAGTTTCTGCAACGGCAGACAGGGACGAATTCCGCAATCCCAAACGTTTCATACATGTGGCCCTTAAAGACCATTGATTATGGGAATTCAATACATTCGAGTTTTATTAGTATCGACTATGATATGTTTCTTCTTGCCTCTTAGTTGGGGACAAGAAGGGAAGCACAATTTTTCTTTTCATATAGGCTATGCGCACGGGCAACCTGATCATAGATATGACTTTTTAGAAGGTGAATACCCGGGATCAATCATTCAGTCAGTACGAAGCAGCATCAAAGATGCTACGGATGACAATGAGTATTTCTTAGGCTTTACCTACAATTATCGAGTCTGGGATCGCCTTTTTGTTGGAGCAGGGCTGGGCTATGCTCAGCTGAGACAAGATTTTTTACTTCCAGCCGAAGGCAATAGATTTTTTGGAGCACTTGCTGACCCATTCTTCTGGCGCAGATATTCTCGGTACCACATGCTGCAGGTAAGCCCTGAAATAAACTTTGAAATAATAAAGAATGAATCTTTTACTCTTGGTATTAATTCAAGGTTGATGTACAATATATCGTTCAGAAAAGAAATGAATTATAGAGAAGAAAACATCATGAATCTTGCAGCCAATAACACAGAACTATTTGCCTCAGAGCTTTATCCCGGGATTTTTGTAAGATTTGGAAAGTTTAGATTTGATATCAATTACCGATTACTGCATTGGAAGTATCGCGATGATGCCCTAGCAAATAACGGACTTAGAGTAGATACGTACAATCCATCAAAATTGAGATTTCAAATAAGCTATGAGCTCGGGGACTTTAAAAGAAAGGATTAGATCACAATTGATAACAATGCCTAAGAAACCACCCCGCAGAAGATACTTACCCGCGAGGGCCACTGCACGACAAGGCAGGGGGTGTCTCTCGGGTTTGCCATTATAGCTCATGGCAACGATATAGATATAGCTATTTATCCAAAACCTACGAATGATGAAGGGGTGGATTTCAAAATGTTGTACTTTCTAGTGATGCATCAGCGCTGTGGAGTGGGTGGCGAAGCGAATGCGAAGCCAGACTCGATGTAGCCTTAGCGAAATCGAGGCCGAGCGAATAGCGAGCCCCGAAACATAGCGACCCGGAACGAAGTGGAGGGTGATGCCCAAAGCGAAAAAATGAGCCCCCCAAACTATAGCCATTATCGACAATACATTACTGCCACTCAAATGTTTCGATCATGCGATAGACATCGGTCTTTAGGAAGTCGATTATCGGAGCGATGGAGTCAGGTACGACTTTGGCATTTAGGTATAATGAGGCTTTGAAGTAATGCTGGAGGCTGTCTGTCAGAAAAAATTGAAACCCCGAGGCTGCCGGGCCTTCGATCTCGAATGCCATGCCATAGACATCATTGTCTCTTTCGATGATAAACTCGTCGATGTAATCGGCCTTTATAGTGTGCTTGGAGGCAACTTTGTAGCCATCGATGATCAAGTCCAGCAGTTGCTCTTGATTATCTACAGGGTAATAACTGCAATAGAGCTGTCCATTCAGTCCTGGGAACATGACATTAATCCAGCAATCGTTTGGAGCTTTTTCGCCGAAGAAGAAGCTGTCTTTTTCAACGTGGGCATATGTCGGTATTTCGAAGGCGTAGGGGCATTCGTCATGGACGAAGGTTTCATATTTCTTTTCAGGGAAGTCTATCCTCGGGTATGCTCTGGGCTTGGGCGTAACCGGAGCGTCATTACAACTATATAAAAAGAATAAGACAGTGATGATGAGTAAAGTGCTGATGCGATTTGTCATGGTAATCTTTAATGCCTAATTAATTTGTAAAGGTATTAGAATGAACTCAGGTAGTGGACGATAAAATCATTACAATTATTGTTTATCTGCCGTTGAGCCTATGAGCCAATGGTGATTTTTATTTTTTCTATACGACGCTTGTTCACGGCTACTATACTAAAGACAAATTTACTGTATCTGATTTCGGTGTTTACCTTTGGCATTTGTCCGTACATCTCCAGAAAGAGTCCCGCTATAGAATCTGCATCACCTCTGACCTCATCAAAGAGCTCTTTGTCCTCATCCAAAACTTTGCACATATCATTTATCATGGTTTTGCCATCAAAAATATAAGTGTAGTCGTCAATTTTTTCAAAAGATATTTCATTGTCGTCGTCAAATTCATCCTTGATTTCTCCTATGACCTCTTCGAGGATATCTTCCAGGGTGACGAGGCCTGAGGTGCCTCCGTATTCGTCTACCACCAACGCCATGTGGACGCGCTCTTTCCTGAAGTCTTTGAGCACTTCATTGATTTTTTTTGCTTCGGGAACATACATGATGTTCTTTCGTAAAAGGCTCAACCAATCAAAATCCGGGCTCGCGTTGAAATGTCCAAGCAAATCCTTCACGTACAAAATGCCAATGATATGATCAAGGTCATCTTCGTAAACAGGTATCCTTGAATAGCCTGATGACCTAATAGTGTCCATAACTTCTGAAAAGTCTGATGTCGCTTCTAATGCCACCATGTCTACCCGGGCACGCATGATCTGCTTGGTCGTGACATCACCAAACTTTACGATGCTTTTGAGCATGTTCTTTTCACTCTCGGCATTGTATTCATGGATCAATGTGAGGTCGATGGCCTTGTCTATTTCGTCTTTGCTCGTGCCACTGTTCGAAGCACTTACAGTATTAAACCTTCTCTCTATAAAGCCTGAGCTGTGTACCAATAATCGACTAACGGGCAAAAATAACCAGTGCAACTGTACAAGTATCCAGGATACACTTTTGGACATCTTTAGGTTGTTGATACTGGCATAAATCTTGGGTGTTATCTCGCCAAACAGGACAAGTAAAAAGGTGGCTAATACAACAGTCAGGAAAAACTCGATCAGACCGCTCCATAGATGAGGACTCATGAAGCTGAGTGAAAATACCTGATGTATGGACTCTCCCCATGAAAATATCAATATATCCGGTGTTGCAATGCGCACTATAGCATCAGAAGCGAATACAATCAGAATATTGATAATATTATTCACGATGAGAATAGTAGCCAATAGGGTTCGAGGTGTCTCCCTCAGCTCTAATATTCTCTTAGCTTGTGGACTGTCTTCCTTTTCAAGGGTGTGAAAGTCTTGAGGCTCCAATGAGAAAAATGCTACTTCTGACCCTGATATGATGGCGGAGCTTATAAGCAGACCTATCAAGATCAAAAAGGGCAAAATAAGATCACTGAAGTCACCGGGAGCGGTGCTCAAGAGAATTGGGAAGAAGTATAATAAGGTTTTCGACGGATCAGGATCCAAATTCGTATTGATTAATTACACAATAACCTTTCGTTGATACATTAGAAAGGCAGATCATCCTCCGGTTCCTCTATTACCGGTATATCATTTGATGTATTGGATGATGAAGAAGACGATGTGTCTGATTGCGATGACATATCTGACTCTCTTCTCTCCAACAATCTGATAGTCAAGGCTTTCACCCTTGTTGACTTTCTTTCGTTGTTGTCTTTGTCCGTATAAGATTCTGTCGTGAGTTTACCTTCGACATAAATCAATGCACCTTTTTTGAGCCACTTTTCTGCGTACTCGGCCAGACCACTCCAGGCTACAATATTGTGCCATTCTGTGATTTTTTGCCATTCGCCACTTCTGTCTTTATAGTTTTCATTGGTAGCCATTGTGAAATTTGCTACTGCATTTCCACCTTCAAGGTGTCTTACTTCAGGGTCTTTGCCCATGTTGCCGATAAGTACTACTTTGTTTACCATATCTTTTTGGGGTTTTAATTAATTTGGCAAAAATACCATTTTAAAAATAATCACTTATAAATGTACGAATCATTTTTGGGAAAGCCAAGGTGTCCAATGAAGAAATTGGTTTTTTTACCCATGAGTCTGGCAGTGTATCTGCATTAAAATCCCTGACAATGTAAAAGAGACCATGTATTTCCTGATGGGTTAAGGTCTGTTTTAGCTCAGTTTTTGGCTTATTTAAATGTAGGTTATATCCCGGCATCCAATTTTGCAGAGATGTGATCGGAGTGACTCCACTAGTTTCTAGTATAGGGAACTGATACAATGATTTCCAAATATCATCAACGCCTCTTTTTTCGATATATGTATTATCACCGTCAATAATAATCAGATAATGGAAGTATCTCTGTTTTCTGATCAATCTTTTTGACTTGATCGGAAGTAAGTCTATACTGCCGTCAGCCTTAGCTCCACATCGATTGGATAGTGGGCATGAGTGGCAGACAGGGGCTTTGGGTTTGCAGACCAGAGCACCAAAATTCATAATCGCTTGATTATAAGCTGCCGGGATGTCACGACTGATCAGCTGATCAGCTAATTGGGTTATGATTTTTTTACCGATCGTAGTGTCTACAGCTTCGTACACACCGAAGTACCTGGATAGCACCCTGTATACATTGCCATCAATAACGGCATGGGGTAGGTCGTAAGCAAAACTTGCGATTGCTGCTGCTGTGTAGGGACCTACACCTTTAAGCTCTAGAAGCCCGGTGTAGTCATCCGGGAATACACCATCTCTTTCATTGGCAATGAACTTTGCAGCTGCATGTAGATTACGTGCTCTACTGTAATAGCCAAGCCCTTCCCAGCTCTTCATGACCTCATCCGTAGAAGCATCTGCCAGATCCCTGACAGTGGGATAAGCTTCTATAAAGTGCAGGTAATAGGGGAGTCCCTGCGATACTTGTGTTTGTTGCAAAATAATCTCTGACAGCCAGATCTTGTAAGGGTCTTTATCTGACTTCCAGGGCAGTGGCCTTGGGTTTTCATCATACCACCTCAGCAGTTTTTCTCTGAAATGTGTTGCCTCCCGTGCAGTAAGTCTCGAAGTCATATGGTAAAATGGATTTCAGCAGTGATAAGGTTTGCTATATCCGACCGAAGAACGTTTATCTATGCAGTAAAAGGTCTTCTTATTATGTTACTACCATTGAGGAGGTTTTTAGAGGTAACCTTTTATCTTACTATCAAAAGCTGTAATGGTAGACATTGAGATAATCATATTTCTTCTGCAGCCTCCAGTATATAGTTACAGTGCTCGATGTTATCAGCATTTAGCCTGAATGTGCCTTTGATCGTTACTTTGTCGTCCATTTTGTAACGCCGGTGGTTTTTATCCTTGAATTGCACTTCAATGATGGTCTCAGGTCCTGCCATACCGCAGAAAAAGCATGACGCAAATGGTCCCTTAGACAGTACATAGAACTCTCCTGATGTATCCAGGACAAGCATGAACCCATGAATAGCAATTTCTTTACCATCTAGTTTTTTAAGGGTGGAGCCAAAGTTTGGAAACAAATAATAGGCATCTACTTCCTCGACAAATTTTTCTTTGAACTGTACATCCTCTAGGTCTTCCCAGGTGACCTTTATCTGTGCATTGCTGACTGAGGCAATGGCGATAACGGAAATGAATATGAGATATAAGTTTTTTATCATTAATTTTTACCCTTTATAATTCCTGCAATTCATAATAAGTGTTTAGCTTAGACGCAACAATAACGCAAAATAATACAACAATTGTTTAAATATGGATATTAAAGCCTGCATTTTTGACCTCGATGGTGTTATCGTTGATACTGCTAAATATCATTTTATCGCATGGAAGGAATTGGCGAACCAGCTCGGCATAGACTTCACAGAAACCGATAACGAACGACTGAAAGGCGTAAGCAGAATGAGGTCTCTGGATATCATTTTAGAGATAGGCAATGTCACCCTTACCGATGAAGAAAAACAGAGATATGCTGCCGAGAAAAATGAACTTTACAGAAGTTACATTCTTAAAATGGATGCCTCAGAAATACTCCCAGGCGTATTAGACTTTCTTGGGCAATTGGATAGTAATAATATTCCTTTTGCATTGGGATCAGCAAGTAAGAATGCCCTTACCATTTTAGACCGATTAAAGCTGACAGAGCGATTTGTAACTATTGTTGATGGCACCTCAGTTACTAAAGCCAAGCCTGATCCGGAGGTTTTTCTTAAGGGGGCTGAGGGCTTGCAGGTTGCTCCATCTGCCTGCCTTGTATTTGAAGATGCTTCAGCCGGCATAGAAGCCGCTCATAATGCAGGCATGAAGGCAGTAGGTGTCGGCGACCCAAGCGTGTTAGGCCATGCAGATGTGGTTATCCCCGGGTTTGAAGGGTTATTGTGGTCAGACCTTTTGAGCAGATTTTAGCTGCTTAAGTGCCTCACATGCTTTTCTGATGGTTTCATCGTGCTTAGCAAAACATACGCGTATTAGACTTTGCTCTCTATCCGACGAATAAAAAGGAGATATCGGAATAGTAGCAACACCATACTCCCTTGTTAGCCATACAGCGAAATCTTCTTCCTTTCTGTCACTTATGCTACTGTAGTCATAGAGCTGAAAATAGGTACCTTCGCATCTAAAAGGCTTCAGACCGGTGCCCTGCAAACCTTGATAAAGCAAGTCTCTTTTTGACTCAAAAAACTTACCCAATGCTGACCAGTCCATATGTGTGGTCATGTACTCCGCTATGGCATACTGTACCGGGGTGTTGACGCAGAAGACTGTAAACTGATGTACTTTTCTAAACTCGCTGGTTAGCTCTTTTGGTGCTATGATGTAGCCGGTCTTCCATCCCGTTGCATGCAGTGATTTACCGAACGAGAAGACGGCCATACCTCGTGACCTTAGCTCAGGATATTGCAAAATACTCAGGTGCTTACTCTCATCAAATACCAGGTGTTCGTAGACTTCATCGCTCAGAATGATCAAGTCGTACTTTTCGCAAATTCTGACGATCTGCTTCATATCCTCTTCGTCAAATATAGTACCAGTAGGATTATGGGGGTTGTTGACTATTAGCATCCTTGTTTTATCGTTGACCAAAGCTTCGAGTGCTTCCCAGTCCACCTTGAAATCGGGCGCCTTCATCTCATAGACATTTACTTTGCCTCCATTCATCATGACGGCAGGTTTATAAGAGTCATATGCCGGCTCGATGATGACTGCTTCATCCCCGGGTCGAATGAGCATGCCGATAGCAGAGCAGATAGCTTGTGAAGCACCTGTAGTCACTGTGATTTGACTATCGGCTATAGGTCTCCAGCTGTATGATCGCTCTATCTTATCAGCTATTTGAGTCAGCAATGCCGGTACACCGGGCATAGGTGCATACTGGTTATGATCACGTTGAATATACTTGCAAACCAAATCCTTCAACTCCGGATCTGCGGGATAGTCAGGAAAGCCCTGGGACAGGTTGACGGCATTGCACTCCAGCGCTAGTTTACTCATGACACTAAAAATACTCGTTGTCACTTTGTCCATCTTCGATTCGATCTTCATATTATTCTGTTTGTAGCCCTTTATTTATTTTAAATTTACGTTTAGGTGAGCCTCATTTTGACTTTTTGGGCATCACCCTCCTCCTGT
>SLDF01000158.1 GCA_007125435.1 Saprospiraceae bacterium | reverse complement strand
TCTGGCTCAGCGTCGACCTAAATTGTGACTAAACCCATATCTAAGAATATTCTTTTGCACAGCCACTAAAAGAAAAAGCCACTCAAAACAGCAGCGACACTCTATGGCAGACCTGTGAATACAAGTGAATAGCCCGACCTCTCGCTACCAATCAAAAGGTAGCGAGAGGTCACGCCCAAAAAGAACTAACCTTGGTATATTGACAACAAATAAAGGCGATCGCTGATTTGCTTATATTGACTTATGAATGCTGAGGGTAGAGCTAAAACTTTCTACCTGTGTCAACAAATCGATTAATAACAGGTTGTTTACTAGTAGTCATGACAATTGACAATAGAATATGGAGTTAACGACAAATCAGACGCTTATTACCGGTGCTTATGGATTTTTGGGTTCTTATATCAGAAGGGCTTTCGAGCAGAGTCACGTGCCTTATCTAACCCTCGGCCAATCGGATCTCAATGATATTCAAATAAACCTGGCAAAGGATGAGCCCGAGCTGGATAATCGGCAGATTGAAAGAGTAGTGCATGCGGCAGGGCTGGCTCATCATATTCCGAAAGGGCGAAACGGTGCACAGAAGTTCTATGATGTGAACCTGGAGGGAACGGAAAATCTATTGTTCAGTTTGGTTCCTATAGCAGACCAACTGAAACAGTTCATTTATATCAGCACGGTAGCTGTATATGGAAGACTCTATGGCGAGATGGTCAATGAGAATGCGCCATTGCAAGGTAAATCGCCCTATGCACAATCCAAAATGTATGCGGAAGAGCAAGTGATTAAATGGTGTGTGCAATACAATGTGCCTGGGCTTATATTGAGATTACCTGTGGTTGCTGGTCGAAATGCACCACAGCGTATACGAGACATCATAAATGGTATAGAAAGGGGACGCTATCTGCGTATCGGAGACGGCAAGGCCCGGAAAAGTATGATCCTTGCTGAAGATTTGGCGCTACATATTTTGAAATGGCAAGGACGGCAAGGTATCTACAATCTTACAGATGGTTATCACCCTTCACTATTCGAGATCGAAAGCTACATTGCCAAACAATTGAATCTTGATCTGCCAAGAAGTATGCCGGATTGGCAAGCAAGGATATTGAGTGGGATAGGGGATCTTGTACCCGGCTTTAAGATGCATAGTCGACTGTATCAATCCATCACATCAGAAATGACATTTGATGATTCCAAAGCCAGGAAGCAATTGGACTGGAAGCCTCGTAGAGTTATAGATGTGGACTGGATGTGAGCCGAGCTAAGAGGACCAAATGTTATACTTAAGTATGCAATAGATGGCTCTGAAACCGTCCTTCCAATTTATCTTTTTACCTTCTGCATATGATCGGCCATAGTAAGAAATGCCAACTTCGTAGATTCTTATATCTTTTATTCGGGATACTTTAGCGGTCACTTCAGGCTCAAAACCAAAGCGTTTTTCTTTTAGATTCAAAGATTGAATGATATCGGTTTTGAACATCTTATAGCATGTCTCCATATCTGTCAGATTGAGATTGGTCATGGCATTGGATAGAAATGTCAAAACATTATTGCCAATCGAATGCCAAAAGAATAATATCCGGTGAGGGTTTCCACCCATGAATCTTGAGCCATAGACAATATCTGCATGCCCCTCCAGGATCGGACCTAAAAGCAAATTATATTCTTGTGGATCGTATTCAAGGTCTGCATCCTGAATGATTAGGAAGTCTCCTGTAGCCTTAGCTATACCAGTATGCAGCGCTGCACCCTTACCCATATTGACTTCGTGAGAAAAGAAATTAATACCCATGTCAGGGTGTTCTGAAATGTAGCGTTCTACAGCAGCGACCGTATTGTCTGTAGAGCAATCATTCACAATAATGATTTCTTTTGCCAAATCACCAATCAAAGTAGTTTGGCGCACTTTGTCCAAAATCTTGTGGATCGTAGCTCCTTCATTGTAGGCTGGGATTATAATCGATAGCGTTTTTGACATGAGCGATGATTTATACTCAACGGATTAGTCTGGTACAATTGATAAAAATTTTGGCGAAAATAATATGTTTTGCAGTGGTAAAGGTGCTTTTGTGATTAATAATTGAAGATCAGTTATAATTCTCAATCTATCAATGAGGCAGGATAGGGTCAAAGAAAATAAGGCTTGCAAATGAAATTGGTATATATGATAAGGAAAGATGAGAGATTTTGAGTAAAATTGGAAGAGAGTCGCTCAAGGCCTATTTTAGATATCAACTCACCTTTTTTAATTGTTCTGGAGTGAGGTCATTTTCGATAGCATGTAAGATTTGTTTTCTCATATTTTCTACAGATGTTAATTCTTCTTCGGATATGAGTGTTGACTTGTAGTAAATAGAAGGGATGGATACGACACCTGAAGAAATGATGTCATCGATATTGGTAACGCGTTGAATTTTATAAGATAAAGGGAATGTGCTCATAGCATCAGACAGCAGTCTCATCAGATTGATGAACTTGTCATTTTCTATGCCATATATTGTAAATTCCAACATTCTGAGTTTATTAATCATATTTTACAGTCATCTATGATTTGGATGCTACGCTGTACTGCGATAACCTATCGAGGTTGAGGATAACCATTAAGAATATTGCGCTGCTTAAAAGAATCATAATCGGATTTATATTTACTTTTTTAAAGATGTTAATGAAACATCCGTGTTTCATAGCGCAAGATGGGGCAATATTAAATTAAAAAAGGTGACGAATGTCATTAAAATGAGTGAATGATATCAATCAAAGTACTTTGTATTGAATGGTAAGCCCTATATTTGTGAGCTATAGGAAATATATTTGGTGCGCTTAGTTGAAGATGGAAGACAACAAAGATTATAGTTATTTTGAAGGTGGAGGAACGCTATGGTCCATAATGGATACTGCTATTGATGCCATTGTTATTATTGATAATAGGGGACTTATTCAAGTTGTCAATAAAGCGGTTAATGATATGTTTGGCTACAGCAAAGAAGAATTGCTTTATAAAAATCTATCTGTTTTAATGCCATCTCCAGACAAAGAGCGACATGACGGGTATATTGATAATTATAAGCGAACTAGTAAACCACAAATTATAGGGAAAGGCAGGGAAGTATCTGCTCGTCATAAAAACGGTAAGATTTTCCCTGTAAGATTGGCTGTAAGCGAAGTTACCATTAAAGATCAAGTGTTCTTTACGGGGATTCTTCACGATTTAACGGCTCAAAAGAATGCAGAAGATGAATTGCTCAGATTGGCGCACAGGCTAGAGGATGAGGTGCATAAAAGAACAGAGGAATTGAGCGAAGTTGTCAATAGGCTTCTTAAAGTCAATAAAAAATATCAAGACGAAATAGCAGAACGTATTGAGATAGAAAATGTGCTTAAACAAAAGGAAGAAGCACTCAAGTCTCTGCTTGATAAAGAGAAGCAAATCAATCAGATGAAATCCAGATTTGTGTCAATGGCTTCGCATGAATTTAGGACGCCTTTAGCGACTGTATTGTCTTCTGCCTCATTGATAGAAAGGTACGAACGCACAGACCAGCACCCCAAAAGACAAAGACATGTGCAAAAAATTAAGTCTGCGGTCAATAACCTGACCAACATACTTAATGATTTCCTTTCATTAGGAAAGCTAGAAGAAGGAAATATTGCTTCCAAACCAGAGGAAATACAAGTCGAGAAATTGTGTAAAGATATATTTGAGGATATGGAAGGGCTATTAAAGCTCGGCCAGAAGATGGATTATTCGATAGATACGACCATTCATTCTTTTGTGTCTGATCCCAGGTTTTTGTCTAATGGCATTATGAACATGTTGTCAAACGCTATAAAATATTCTGACACAGGAAAGACTATTGGTTTGTACGTATCAGATGAAGATGGATATTTGAAGTTTGAAGTTAGAGATGAAGGTATTGGTATTCCCAAAGAAGAGCAAGAGCAAATATTTACACGTTTTTTTAGAGCTCAGAATGCGACGAATATACAGGGAACAGGGTTGGGCTTACATATTGTAAAACGCTATACGGACTTACTGGGAGGCAAAGTTGATTTTATAAGCGAGTATGGTAAAGGAAGTTCTTTCTTTATTTACGTACCAATTGATAAGAGTTAAACATTATACACAACAATCATGGCCAAAATATTAGTCATCGAAGACCATCAGGATGTAAGGGAAAATATCTGTGAGATATTGGAGTTATCTGACTATGATGTATTTGAAGCATCCAATGGCAAGGAAGGTGTGAGGATAGCAATTGCAGAATTACCTGATCTTATTATTTGTGATATCATGATGCCGGAATTGGATGGCTATGGTGTCATACATATACTGAACAAAAAGTCTGAGACGAGGGACATCCCTTTCATTTTTCTGTCGGCAAAGTCAGAAAAAACTGACTTCAGAAAAGGGATGAATCTAGGTGCTGATGACTATCTGACCAAACCTTTTGATGATAAAGAATTGCTCCAAGCTGTAGAGCTTAGACTTCAAAAACGAAAGAGTAGTGGCTCAGGTGAGACATCTGTTAACAGTGGATTTCATTCAGAGAAAAAACTGGAAGAGGCTCTGAAGCATCTCACAGAAAATTCTGAAGAAAGGGTTTTTAATAAGAAAGATATCATCTTTTCAGAGGGCGAGCGGTCGTATTTTTTATACCAGCTCAAACAAGGTTCGATCAAACTCTTCAAGACACATGATGATGGCAAGGAGGTTATATTAAAACTGGTCAAGCCGGGAGAATTTTTTGGTTACCTTTCAGCGGTTAAGGATGGCTTTTTCTCAGAATCAGCTACAGCACTTGAGAGGTCCTCTATATTGCATATTCCTCGCACCGAGTTTATGCAATCTCTTTATGAAAAACCTGAGTTGTCGGCTTATTTAATTAAAATATTGGCAGATAATGTAACTGAAGCAGAGGAGCGCCTCATGAATATGGCCTATAATTCTGTAAGAAAAAAAGTAGCAGAAGCTTTACTCTTTGTCAAGAGGCAAAAGCAGTCCAAGTCCGATGAAAACACCATCAATATTCTAAGAGATGATTTAGCAGGTATAGCCGGTACAGCAAAAGAGACGGCAATACGAGCCTTAGCTGACTTTCGAGAAGAAGGCTTGATAAAAATTGAAGATAGAAATATTATTATTCTGGATCTAGAAAGACTAGAGAACTTACCTAACTAATGTAAAGCCTCCAGAGAATGGTAGTAATTCATCGTTGACGAATAGTACCTCTGCATAGAAAACATAAACACCAGGCTCTGCTCTCACACCTTGTATCAGGCCATCCCAGCCCAGTTCGCTTTGATCAGGACGTATCTGTTCTATGCGATATATCTCTTGACCCCATCTGTCAAATATGATCAAAGTCTGAATCATTTGAACGCTACTGGTCACTCCCGGAAAATAGACATCATTGATGTTGTCATCATTTGGGCTGAAAGCATTTGGAAAGTATACATCGTAATTAAAGGTGATATTAAGTGCCGTATCTATCAACACTCTACAGTTATTATCGGTGAATATTTCTGCCGATATAAGCCCGGCGGGGTCGGGTCTCCAGACGGTGCTTTGGCAATCAACGCAATCTACCTCACCATTGCCTGGCAACCATGTAATGCTAGCTATACTTACGTTTGTGTTGACTGATACGTTGATTGGCTGCCCGGGTGAGACATTATTTGCAGCGCTCAAGCTTATCTCTGCAATAATCGGATCAGCGGGTAAAATATCGATGTCTACCTCCTGAGTGCAGCCTTCACTGTCTTCGACTGTGAGAAGGTAACTACCCGGTATAAGACCGGACCAAATGGCTGGTATTTCATTGAACCTAATCCCGTCAACCGTCATCGAAAAGGGAGGTGTGCCGCCTTCGACTTCTGATAATTCAATTACACCATCTCCAATATCGGGGCATGATTGATGGTCGACTGACCAATTAAGAACTATATTAACCTCTCTGATGGTGATCTCATCTGAAAGCATGCAGCCATCTGCTGTTGTGACCTCCAGTGTGTACGAACCGGGACCTACTTCTATCATCGGCGTATTTTCACCGGTGCTCCAGATGTATGTATCAAATCCTGGCGCTACAGCTAAAACGGTTGTTTGACCCTGGCAAACCATCGTGTCGCCGATTATAAGATTTGAATCCAGATCGAATATTTTAATATCATAGTTTAAAATACTATCACAACCATCTGCTGTAGTAAATGAACGAACAATTAAAGTATCGCTATCGATCAATATACCTTCAAAACTCTCGCCTTCACATATAAGTACATCAATGGTATCTAAGTATGCAGGAAGCCCTTCCAGCTCCAGGATTAACAAACTGTCACACCCGTCATCATCTTTTAGCGTGATTTGATAAGTACCGGGATCGAATATACTGGTATCACCAATCTCAAAGGTACTATTCTCGCAAAATACCTCAAAGATCTCAACCTGTGGGGCATCTTGAACAAGGAGTGTAAAAGGCTCGCTTGTTGTACGACAGTCATCTTCATTGAGATTTTCATTAGTGTTGGCCACTAAGACTCTGTAAGTCGCTGCCGAGTTAGCTTCTTCTATGATTAATGATGTATTGTTAGAGTCTTCTATATTTGTCCACGTAGCACCACCATCTGTGCTGACCTGCCATAAAAGAATGGGGTTGTCATAGTTTAATTCAGACAACTCAGCAGTTAATGCTACCACTCCACCTGCGCATACGGTTTCTTCTTGGCTAATCTCAACCATTGGTCCACAGTGGAAGAAACCTATGTTGTCTAAAGCCAAATCATTCCCTGCTCCACCAGGCGCATTGTTTCTTAGACTAAGCGTAATTTCTGTTTGACCAGGCTGTGTAGTGAATTCAAAGCCATAGGTTGTCCAGGTCTCATCCTGAGGTATCTGTCCTGTTTGATAAAACACTTCGCCATCGAGCAAGAAGTCGATATTGGGTTCAATATTGCCGACACAAACTGTTCGTATCAAATTAATGATATCCACCTGAAAGACGTAATTGGTATTTTCACAGACACTTACAGTATTTTCATAAAATGTACCAGGATTAAAATCGGCATTTACAATCATCATATAACCGTCCGGGTCGTCACTGTTATCTCCTGTGATGACCCAGCACGGAAAAGAATCATCTCCGAAATCTGTCGTTGAGCCTACGGTGTAATAACCATCTTGTGGTGGTGGTTCGTTTTGGTATTGGTAGCCCGGTGACAGTCCCGGGTCTTCCTGCAGCACAGCAGGAGGACCACTGCCAAAATCGCCATTCTCTAATGCATTGCTACTAAGCGTACCACTACAAGGCGGTTGACCGTATAAAGCAATGCTCTGAACAAAAAACAAAAAGGAAAAATACCACTTGTAGCGAAGAATCATAATTGATTTTAATCTTCCATAATATTGATCACGGCCATATCGACCATGGAATTCTTAATAGCATTAAGAATAGGCCAAGCAAATAAAAGATTATAACTGACCGATATTTTGAACTGTCACTTTGACCCCTTTTCGACCTGGAATAACCTATCGTAACTAATATGATCGCAATGATCATGGTCAGCGGATGCTCTACAGTATTGAATCTAAGGGCCGCATCTTTCATTGCCTCTCCTGAAAGTGAAGATAATCCCGCAGGAGAAACAAAATAAAGAATAAGACCAATCACCAACTGCAAGTGAGATAAAATAAGACCAATCAAGGCAAATTTCCTCACACGGTCAGTAAAAGGCTTTTTAGCAGTAGCAGAAACAATTACTAAAGCTACAGCTATCATCAAACCCGCAAGTAAAATGTAGGCTAATCCGGAGTGTGTGTGTTTAAGTCCTATGTACATGATCTAGCATTTTTTTGATGTTGTTGAAATTATCTATATTTGTTGAATTACCTGTGTTTTAATTCCTTCTCTATGTTATTTGTTTTTCTGCTTTGGGCATCACCCTCCTCCTGTCGTCGTCGGGTCGCTACGCTTCGGGGCTCGCTGTTCGCTCGGTCCTTCGGACTCACTCGCATACGCTCGTGACCCACTCCGCATCGCTGATGCATTACATCAAAAAAAACGACTTTTTGAGTTAATACCAACTCTCTTTATACACCCTCATCACATTTATTTCTCTATGAGAAAGACTGTCAGCCGGATGATACGAATTACTGGACATAAAGATAAAAACATTTGACAATGTTATCTTTGTTTACCATCTTTTCATCAGTAACAATTATATTTGTGCAGTGAGAATTCTGACGTTCATATTATGCTCTGCCTTCCTTTTACCCGGCTTTACCAAGCTTGGATACTTAGCCTATTTCAATATGAATAGAGCGGCAATCGTTGAAATGCACTGTGTCAATACTGATAAAGAAGAATTGAAATGTGATGGTAAATGCCACCTAAAGAAGAAAATCAGCATAATTGACAATATCTCTGAATCTGATCAGCACCGTTCTACAGCTGTCGTTTATTCTCACTTTGAACTACCTGTATTCTTTTGGGATACGAGTTGGTCGGGTAAGATTAATTGTATTGCTTTTCAATCAATCAGACAGTTTCAATATTTGTCTTTAAAGAACCTCTTCATTGGTGATTGCCTCACCCCGCCTCCACGGCCTTGATAACCTTTTAAGTAGAGTACGTGTTTCTAATCACCTGATGTAAACTAGTGAGCAGGTTTTCTAATTATCCTCACATGGCAATATGACCTTTATTAGCTTTATATTGTATATGGTCAAGTCAGTATTAGGTGTTTTGAAGCTGACGTAAGAGCTATACGTCTATTAGACCCGAATTATGTATAGGAAATTCGTAAAGAGGGTTAAGCGTATCTGGATCGAAATCCAGATGAAAAGCTTATATATTATTTATTTCCAATCAAAAACAAATACAATGAAATTTTCATATAATATTCTATTATTTATCGCTACGGTAAGCATTTTATTCACAAGTTGTCAGAAAGACGACGATGATCATGACCATCACCATCATGAAGACCC
>SLDF01000291.1 GCA_007125435.1 Saprospiraceae bacterium | reverse complement strand
TTGGATGTATATTCAAGAGTGATAAAGAAAAACTGCGCATCAGATTTTAAAGACTATCCTCCAATAATACTCGGGTCTCGCATCAGCGATGTGAAGTGGGTCAAGAGCGATAGCGAGTGAGTCCGCAGGACCGAGCGAACAGCGAGCCCCGAAACGTAGCGACCCGCAACGAAGTGTAGGGTGATGCCCAAAAAATCAAAAGCCAAAAATGACGCTTTGTTTCCAAAAGCAGCTAAGAAAAGTCCCTATGCAACCTGAGTTAATCTTATTCGCCATTGAATTATATGAGGGAAAATGACGTTAATGATTATTATCACTATAAAAGTCTGTCCTTTAAATTGTCTATACATTGACAAACATAGTACATGCGAAATTAGTTAGAAGTCTATAGAAAACGTGTTTTAAATAAATGGAAAATCTAGGCAAACCCTTAGTCAATAAAGTGGCCATGAGCAAGTTGGTCACATTAAATATGGAAGAATGGTATCCCGCGATGGATATCAAAGAGCTGGATCTGAAATCTTTTTTATTTCATGAGTTGATTCTCAAGGAAAAGGAGTTCCGCCAGCAGGTGAGAGAAACGGACTGGTCCGAATATAGTGGAGCTGTACTCTGTATTCATTGTTCGACCGATGCTATCATACCGGTTTGGGCTTTCATGTTGATAGCAGCTTCGGTAGAGCCTTATGTTGACCGATTGCATTGGGGTGATAAGAATGGTTTTATAGGCGACTATTATAAAGAGCGGATCGACGAACTTGATGTTTCAAAATATGAAGGTCGACCTATCGTTATAAAAGGGTGCTCGGAGAAGATGGTGCCACCTAGTGCATATATGCATGTCACCAGTCGGCTCAAGCCTGTGGTTCAAAGTCTGATGTATGGTGAGCCGTGCTCCACTGTACCGGTGTATAAAAAGAAAAAGCAATGAATAAGCAAATTAGTATTTACTCCATTATTGTCGCAGCCTTGTTGACGAGTGCGATATTTTGGTCAGCGAAGAATACCGGGGATACTTCTGTCATCAATGATGAAGATGTCATATTGCCTCAGGTGATAAAATCCATAGATTTGAGCAAAGCCTATGATCTGGCTGGAGAGGTTTTGCCTTTGGATAACTTCGATGTAGTGGAGCGGCTAGACAGAGAGATCATCTCTAATGCGTATTTGCATGGGTCCACACTATTGAACATCAAAGCTCAGCACAGATATTTCCCTATATTTGAAAAAATCTTGTTGGAATACAGTGTGCCTTCTGATTTTATGTATCTGGCTGTAGCAGAGAGTAACCTCCGACAAGTAACATCTCCGGCAGGTGCTAAAGGTATATGGCAGTTCATGCCGGCTACAGCTAAAGCCTACGGTCTTGAAATTACAAATGAGGTAGATGAGCGTCTGCACGTTGAAAAATCAACCGAGGCCGCATGTAAATTGCTTTTGGATTACAAAAAGCGATTTGGTTCATGGACATTGGCCGCGGCAGCATATAATGTAGGGAGCACCAGATTGGCTAAAGAAATGGATGCTCAGAAAGCAGATGCCTACTACGACCTCAATCTCAATGCAGAGACATCGAGATATGTGTTTAGGATAGTTGCCATCAAGGAAATACTATCTTATCCAAATGCTTATGGGTATTACCCTGATGAATTACATTTGTATAACCCTCTAGATAGTTATAAAGTCGTAGAAGTAAACACCTCAATAAACAGCCTTGCAGATTTTGCTATTTCTCATGGTACGACTTATCGAATGTTGAAGGTTTATAACCCGTGGCTATTAACCTCAAAGCTAACCAACAGATCAGGGAAAATATACGGGATTAAAATACCGGTTTGATAAGGGGGGATTGATTTTTTTGCTTGGGCATCACCCTCCTCCTCTCGTCGTCGGGTCGCTACGTTACAGGGCTCCCTGAACGGTCGGCCTCTACTTTCACTATCGTTACGTAGAGTCTGGCTCCTGTCGTCGCCACCCTTTCACATCGCTGATGCGATACAGTGTAAAAAACGACATTTTGAAATGAACCCGTAAGAACAGGATTGATCATTAATTCTTTCTAAAAGTATTCAATCCACATCTAAGAAATGCCTCATACTCAACGGCATCAGGTAAATAAGCGACGGGTCTATTGAGTATGCGTCCTTCGCTAGTAGACAATACATAGTATGGCTGGGAGTTTCTATTGAAATGAATGGCCTGGAAATCAGCCCATTTATTGCCTACAGTTCGCATTTGTCTGCCGCTGAATTTTGACACATAGGGCTCATCTAGAGCCTTTCTTTCATCCACATACAGGGATATGATGATGTATTCATCTTTGAGCAGATTATAAATGGGATCCTGACTCCATATCTGGTCTTCCATACGTCGGCAGTTGACACAGCCATGTCCTGTGAAGTCTATGAGGACAGGTTTATTTTGTCGACGAGCGACTTCCAGTCCTTCCTCGTAATCTTTATAGCAATTGAGGTTGAGCGGGCATGTATTTGGATATATGAAGCTGTGTCCTGCCGGTGGTGCTAGACCGCTCAATAAATTTGGTGTATCAAATGTACCGGCCTTTTCGCTGTATCTAAGTCCCGTGGCGAAGTAGACTGCCAGAGCAATCATGGCAAATGCCATACCTTTTCTAAGATTAGATATGTCTTTCACTGGTGAATCATGCGGGAACTTAATAAGCCCGAGATAATAGGCTGCCAGACCTAATGCACACAATATCCATAAGACGACGAATAGCTCGTAAGGCAGAATTTTCCACCCCATAGTAAGGTCTGCAATAGATAAAAACTTAAGAGCCAGAGCAATCTCGACAAAACCCAATGTAACTTTAATACTGTTCATCCAACCACCCGATCTTGGCATAGAGGCCAGCCAACCCGGGAAAGCTGCAAATAATGCAAAAGGTAATGCAAGAGCGAGTGCAAATCCAAACATACCAATCAAGGGAGCTACAGGTATTCTTCCTAGGATGGTGGCGCCTCCACCTGTAGCCGTCTCCACCAAAAGCGTACCGATAATAGGACCTGTGCATGAAAATGACACTAGCGACAAAGTAAATGCCATAAAAAACGTACCAATCAGTCCTCCTCTGTCAGATGCTTTGTCGGCTTGATTGACCCATGAAGCCGGCAGTGTGATCTCAAAGTATCCAAAAAATGAAATGGCAAATACAATGAATAAAATAGCGAAGAAGATATTAAACCAAGCATTGGTAGATAAGAGATTGAGCGCATCGGCTCCAAAGATACCGGTGATCAATAAGCCAAGAACAAGATAAATGACTATAATGGATATACCATATATGATGGCATTTTTAACTCCGGCGGCCTTTGTAGAACTGCTTTTAGTAAAGTAAGAAATCGTCAATGGTATCATAGGGAAGACACAAGGGGTCAAAATAGCCAAGAGTCCTCCACCAAAGCCAAGTATGAAAATCCAAAAGTAACTTTGCTTATCATCGTCAGGTGAGTCTGTACCCTCACAGTCTTTGTCAGCCAGATCGTAATTAAATTCCGCAAAGACTGGTGTACCCTCTCCTCTAGTTTTACCGGCTGCCAATGAGTCATCATCATCTTCCTGACCATCGATATGTACCTCATTAGCTGTAAGATCTATTGAGAAGTTGATGGGGGTAGGAGGCAGGCACCTCGTATCATCACATACCATATAGTCGATAAAGCCCATAAAGGCCTTTCTGTCTTCTCTTAATTGGATCCGAGCAGTATAAGTAGCTTCTTCTTTTACCTTGATCAGTTCCATGTCGAAAAAGGGATCAAATGACTTTTCTATATGGTCCCCCTCTTCTTTGAATTTTGGTTGCTCAACAAGTATATCTTCATCGTCAAAGAAAAAATCAGTTGGCACAGGACCATCATCATCTTCTAATGTATTGGAGTATATATTCCATCCTTTGTCAATCTTGGCAGTAAATATCAGGTCGAATGTCAAGTCATCGATGCGATTGATCTCACCTTTCCATTTTACGGGCTTTAAGATGCCATCTTCTGATGAAAGAATATTACCAAATAGATTTTCTTCGCTGACATCTTCGTCAATGGTATCGTCACCACTAATCTTGACATCATCAATAACTAGCCCTGATGGCTCAGAGGCATCAGCCGGGGCAGCACCCTGACCGTCCTCTTGGGATGAGGGTTGATCTTGCTTTTTGCTTTTCTGCGGAGAAAACTCAAAGTCATAGTCAGTAGGCGGTAAGCACTGCTCGTCATCGCAAGTCATGAATGTCAAATAGCCGGTAATTTTGGTCTCGTAGTCTGATACCGATATGCGTTGGGTGATTGTATATGTATTTTTAAACTTGATGACGTCCATCTCAAAAATGGGATCATAGCCTTCTATTTTATCTCCGCTTTCAGTAGCTTTCCCTTTTAGAGAGAAACCGTCTTCACTTTCATAGTAGATCTCAGTCGGGATAGGGCCATCATCACTAGGTAGATACTGGGAGTAAACCGCCCATCCGGTTTGTACTCTGGCTCTAAATATTATGTCAAATTCATCATTTTCGATGTGCTTGATTTCCGATTGCCACTTAACAGGATTCTTGATCTGTGCATAAGTTGTAGAACTCATGGATGCCAAAAAAATGAACCAAAGGGTCAAAAACGAAAATTGAAAGATAGATGTACGTTTCATTAAGCAATGCGTTTATGCGGTATTTTTCTGAATGGTCTTAGCTCTTCTCGCTTTAGAAAACTAAGGATAGAATAATGATTAGGTCAACTAAAAAATAAGAACACAAAGTTGTGATATTAACTTCAAACTACAAAATTAATAATATTATAGACCTTGAGACTTGGCATGACTGCTGATTAACACAACAGTAACGCTTATTTAGTCGCTTTTGACGGCTCTCAGTCAATAGCTGATGTAAAAGTGTGAAAATAGCAACACAATGAGCATCAGCATATAAATCAGTTCTCCGACTAACACTTTTTTCATCTCAGAAAAGGACATACCTATGATTAATGCCAGTATAGGTGCAGGCAGAAGAAAGGACGTCACATAGCTATCTTTCTGAAAAAATGCAATCAGAGTGGCAATAAGTAAAAATTCGTAAATGACGCTGATCTTGCGCTTAGTCGTAAGAGATCTGCTCAAGTTCATGGTACCAAACTTAAAAAAGGCAAAAGCAAAACAAAGAAAGAAAAAGATGGTGGTGATCTGCTGCGAGAGGTCATCAAACCAAGTCAAATTCTTTAGAAAATAGAGCCCATTGGTCCACTGCAATTGCCAAAACAAATGTAACGAGTCCGTCATAAAAGCATAGGTCATGACCAACCCAAGCGCAACTGCAAGTCCTGTCAATAACTGAACCTGACTCTCAAAGGTAGGCTTACCCATACTACTTTGTCTGATCATAAGATAGGGGATGAATAATGCAAGAGGTGCAAAAAACATCGATCCAAAAGCTATGTGAAACCCAATGTTAAAATGATAAAGGCTGGTATCCTTGATGGATTGTAGGTTCAAAAAGTTACCAAGTACAAATACCATAAACAGGCCGGCAAAGTGATATGGTGCCAAAGGAAAGTATAGGAGCGAAACACTTCCTAAAATAGCCATGACAGCTCCAGGAATGACTGTTTTGCTTGTCGTGGTAATATGCATGATTCCCAGTCTGGTGATATAGACGGCTGTTGTTATTAGCAGAAAGGTAGCTGTCCAAAAGCTTATTGTTATGGAATTTTGCCACTGCGATTGAAATATATGAAACAGGTATCCTCCATCGTGATCTGTCAAAGGCAACGGCTTCAAAAAGTAAGCCACCCGAAGCAGTACGATATAGATCATGAGCAGCCCAAAGCTCACAATTGAATTGGTCCTAAATAACTGCAGCAAATTCTGACGTTTTTCTTTTATTTCTCAATCGAAGGGCTAAGGTAAGTATTACCTTAGGTATTCGCGACTAATCAGCACATGAAAATAGGAGGTATAGAAAGGAATGAATAATTACCCAATATCTTACTGAAAGCTATTGGTGTAAATTGTTTTGCTTCTTTTTGATGGCGTGGACGGTTTTTGGTTTTCTTGGGCATCACCCTCCTCCTGTCGTCGGAGGGTCGCTATGCTAGAGTCTAAAAATGGTCATCGGATGGTCTAAGTCATAGATGTTTTGAGTGAGATCGAAGAAAAAAAATATGCATAGCCAAAGCCATATAAGTAATTTTTATCGAAGATATTGCTCAAAAGAGCAATACTTGGGACCTTTAAGATGATTGTTTTTCAGACTCTTTGGGACTCACTTGTGTACACTCGCGACCCGCTCCGCAGAGCTGACTTAATATGGGTGAAGTTAGTTTTTGAAATCTACATTCAATCTGGTGTTAAATTGGGTGCATTTCAAAATGTTGTTTTTTCGGGTATTGCATCAGCGATGTGTAAGGGTGGTGACGCAGGAGCCAGACTCAGCGTAGCGATAGCGAAGCTGAGGCCGACCGTTTAGGGAGTCCTGGAACGTAGCGACCCAAAGGGTGATGCCCAAAGCGACAAAATGAAATACACCCTGTTAAATTTTTATGAATTTCAGACACTTAAAATTAAAGATTTTTTTAAGGAGAAGTTGCATTAATTGGTTAAGAGAGCGAATAGTTTTACAATAAAAGATTTGAAAGTACTCATAATTAGTCAATACCACAATGCCATTTCAAACAGGTCGGAGGCAGATATTGTCATAGGTCTGAAGAAAAATGGTGTAAAAATTACAGTTCTGACCATTTCAAATTCTCCCTTGAAGCCATTGTTTTACAAACATGGAATACGTGTACTTGAAGGTCATCCGCAAAGTAAGATAGACATAAAGGCTTTATGGCTCTTGCGACAGTTGATCAAGGAAGAAGACTTTGATCTCATACATGCATTTAATTCAAAGGCTATATCTGTTTCGTGTTTGGCAAGTTTCGGTCTGCCGGTAAGTGTAGTTGCATATATCGGCGCGCGAGATCCATCGGTTTTTGATCCTACTGCATTCTTGGGGATTTATAACCCCGGCATAGATGCTATTATTTGCGTTTCAGACTATGTCAAATCAGATTTAGTCGCACGAAAAATCGTCTCAAAAGAGAAACTATTTACCGTACCGAAAGGAATTGACCTGAATCTCTACGAAAATATTTCTCCTGTGTCTTTGGTTAGTTTTGATATACCGGATAGTGCCTTTGTGGTTATGGGCGTAGCTAATGTAAGGCCTGTAAAGGGTATAGATTACCTTATCAAGGCTTTTGCCCAATTGCATCAATATAATGATATGTATTTAGTTCTTGTTGGAAAAGATACTGACTCTGAAAAGATTCATCATTTAATATTACAATGTCAGAATAAAGGTTGCATACTTACTTTAGGGTATCAACCAAATGTGTTGCCCTTGATGAAAAGAGCTAACGTTTATATTCAACCATCAATTAGTGAAGGATTATCAAAGTCTGTCATGGAGGCAATGTCTCTAAGGACACCAGTCATTTCTACAAGGTGCGGCGGACCTGAAGATTTAATTGAAGATCAAGTTTCAGGATTGTTGGTAGAGACAGCTAATGTCGATGCTATCGCACTGGCTATTCAAAAATTGTATAACCAAAGAGAACTCTGTCAACAATTTGGAGATAGTGCTTACAAATTTTTATCTGAATCCTATACTATTACATCTTCTGTAGAGCAGACTATTGAAGTTTATAACGCCGTCCTCAATCGATATTTGAGAAGATGACTCATAGCGCTATTACTCCTCAGTTTTTACAAAAGCGTACTTAACTTGCTTAGGCACCTTGCGGATGTCCCATACGATACCAAACCAGCTCAAAAATTTGATCACATAATAGGTGATATCAACTTCCCACCAGAAAAATCCTTGTCTAGCGGCAGCTTGAAAGTAATGGTGGTTGTTATGCCAGCCTTCGCCCAGTGTGATTAAAGCTAACCAAAAGCTATTCTTGGAATCATCATCTGTCTTGTAACGTCTTCTGCCAATGCGGTGCATTAGAGAATTGATAGTGAATGTCCCGTGATATAGTAATACTGTGCTCAGTAGAAATCCACAAGCCACTGTAGAAAGCCCAGCAGACCAATCGAATAAGCCTGATCCATTAACGGCATTTCCAATGAAGTAAACGGTGACCATGAGTGCCAGTCCCGGTAACCAGTGATGGCGATTGAGCCATATTAGCTCTTTATACTTGGTAAAGTCTCTGATCAAAGCATATTGGGTCACTTTGAACTCCGGCGCCATGATCCAGCCCATGTGAGCATACCAAAAACCATAAAGCTTAGATGAATGAGGATCTTTAGGCTTGTCACTGTGCTTGTGATGAACCCTATGGTTAGATGCCCACCATAGAGCGCCCTTCTGCAGACTACTCTGCGCAAACCATGCTAAAATAAATTGAAAGAATCGAGATGTCTTGAACGTCTTATGCGAAAAGTACCTGTGGTATCCGGCCGTAATAAAAAACATCCTGAAAAAATATAAGCTGATGCAAAGAACCCAATCAAACCAGGTTGCTCCAGTCCATAAAATCAATAAAGGCGAGAGATGAAGTAAAATATAATCAAACTCTTTTTTCCAATTGAGGCGTTGCCTCTTTTCTTTTTCTATCATAATAACCAAGTGAGCTGCAAATATAAGGCCTAGCCATTTTAAAACTGTTAAGCATTCATTAAAATTTATCTTTTTTTAGGAGAATTTGACCTTCGTTTTGGTTTGATATAGGACAGGTTGTTTTTAGGTATTATGTTTACGTACACTTAAATATGTGCTTTATTGTTTAGTGATTGAATTTGCTTTTTTGTGAAGTCACACCGCGCTTAAATGCGTGAGGGATTAGAACCCTTTTTATGCATGACTGAACGGTGCATGACCGAATGGTGCATGACTGAACGGTGCATGACCGAATGGTGCGTAGCAATCAGATTGACTAAACGTCAATCTGATAATGAGATGACTGAATGGTGCGCAGCAATTTGGTTGACTAAATGTCAAGCAAAT
>SLDF01000372.1 GCA_007125435.1 Saprospiraceae bacterium | reverse complement strand
CTCCGGTTTTCTCAAAATTCAGATTAGAATCATCTACTTCTACATCATCAGCATCTACCAATAACTTTATTTTGTTACCCATCATATCCATATAGGTTGATGACTTATTGGTTTTACCATCCGTGTAGGTCACACTCTTTATCATCCCTCCCATCATATTAGTTGAGTTTCGTTGCTTATTCTTAGTAAAGACTGTTTCCATTGTACCGCCCTTCATACCACTGAGCATGCCCTGTAAAGAAGGATCATCTGATTTAATTTCTGTCAATTCTAAGACAATGACACCTTCGTTCATTGTTTTTTGTGCCATAGCAAGGTAACTTGCGGTCACCATTAAAAATAAAAAGAGAATTTTTTTCATGTTTAAATAAGTTTGATATTTGTAATAATGATTTAATACTATTAACGAAGATAGTTCTTAAAAGTTAAATCAACTAGATATGTCGAGTAAACTCAAGTATTTTCAGACCAAATACTCATTACCACGAGCTTCCTCCTCCCCCACCGAAGCCTCCCCCACTAGAAAAGCCTCCTCCAAATGAACTACCACCTGATCCGCTTGATGTTGAAACTGGTCTTGTGCTGAGGTCTTTACTTATACTTTTCAGGCTGTTGTCAATGGACTGAGCAAAGTAAATTGGCATAAACCTTTGTCCGGGATAAGTTGTCTTGTACCATTTTGGTGGTTTTACAATAAGCTTTTCGAATTTATCCGACCATTCATCCATCATACCAAATGCAATAGCATAAGGAAGAGTGTCAGAAAAGTAATTGGGGTTTTCATGAATTAATGCTTTTAGGCGATCTATTTCAGCCATTTCAATGAATGTCTTAAAACCAAGAAGCTTCTCATACTTTTTAAAGCCATATCTACCTTTTTTGGGCATATACTTACCAATAAAATACAAACTAACGCCTAGAATCGCTAGTCCAACGGCATAGGTTTGATCCTTGATGCCAAACCCAATACCAAATGCAATCAAGCCTGAAAATAATGCCAAGACGGAACATACTATAAGAAAGGAAGCAAATGCCCTGGTTCCAGGGACGTAAAAGGATCTTTGTTTTCCATAAGCTTCAAGTTCCTTTCTGGTTTTTATTAAAGTCGAGTGAAATTGTGATTTTAAAGAACTAATTGTAACAGACTTACGCTTCTTGAACAGTCCGTAGAACATCGTTTTTTCAAACGTTTTAGCATCAGAAGGTAGCTCTTTAAGTATGGTCAGTCTGTAATCGCTTTTTCTCAAAATTCTTCTAGGAATCACTACGTCATCCATGCTATCTTTATCCTTGTTTTGCTTTTGTAAATAGGATTCAAGGTCTTTATTAATTTCTTGTATTTCAATGATGCCTTTTGACCCCCAATAGTATATGAGACTGATTAAATCCCGGTTTCGAATCCGATCATCATCCAGCCACCCCATTTCAGCTGAGGTTATACCCTTTGGCGGGTAATAGCTGGCTGTAATGATTGGCTTTTTATCCCGCCCAAATAAAAAGTAAATCATAAATATCAAGAAGAGCAACCCGACAGAAATGATTAAGAACACATTGCTTTGGACAAAGCCTTGAATACGCTGAGTCTTTGATATACTGACATAATCACTTTTAACTGGAATGGATACAAACAATGAACGCCCGGGTCTCAAAGATTCATGGATCATTATTGTTCCAGTCTCAGTGTTTATGTCTATGTCACTATAGATTCTCCCATTATCATCAGCTGCAAAAATACTATACCTTTCATCTATCCAGTTGGTATCAAACTGTATAATATGTCTCAAAACTGGTTCAGCAGTCTTACTTGTAACCGGTATATTTAATCTATAATAACCCTGATGATTATAAGTTAGATTTGATGATTTATAGCTAATCTGAGCAAATCGGTTATACCCTTCTTGAGCTTTGTTTTTCTTTAGTCTTAATTGCAGATGATGTCTGTTTTGTTTATTGACATCATATCGAGAGGTATCAAATTCAACATCTTTGAATTGTAAACGGCTCTTCTCACTGAATAAACGTTGATTATTAAATTGAATATTGTCTTCACCATTGATTCCGATATTACTCTGCAGCCCATCAATATGCCATTGGAAAGCAGTATTCATATATGTAGAATTGAAAGTAATATCAAGTGATTGCTCTATTGATGCGTTACCATTTTTATCAAGGTCTACTTTCACAGCATTCTGTTCAATAAAGTATTTTTTGGCATAAATATTATTGGGCACATTGCTGAGATCTAGAGGCTCAGTCACTGTCAATACACCTGATGCTGTGCCATCAACACCGAATAGTGCAGGTGATATCAACTTGAATGAAAAATTTGAATTTTGTCCCTGACTTTCTGCTTTCAGTTGGTGGTGAAAGTCAAAGTCGATTTGCCCACCAGGTATATCTTGTGCAGAAATCATCCCATTATATGACCTGGTGGGTTCCATACCGTTTAATACGCTTATGGGTATTCTTACTTTGTATGAGAATTCGTCAGATGTTGGAACCAGACATCCCCAGAGTCGATACTGGAGCGTAAATTCAGCTTTCTGAGATCCTCTAGGGCTAGCACCACTAACTCTTAATATATCCTCATGGCGAGTCCTGTCATAGTATAGCTTGAAAAAGCTATCGGGATTGGGCGACCGAGCTCCATAGTCAGTGCTGTAAATATATTGCTGCAATACATCTTCATGAACATTGCGTTTAATGACTTTTTCAACAGCATTAATATCGTCTTTATACTCCACGAGTAAAAACTCTGTAACTTCGATTGACCCATCGGGCATAATAACAATGCGCGCAGATGATGAGTCAATCCAATATCGAGTTGCTAATTCATCAAGTGGAATTTGCGTCTGATCAAAATAATCAAGAGGGAAACGAATTGATAGTGTAATACCTTGATTCCTTTTTAATTCTCGAAGTAGTCTTCCTTCTATTTGTTGATTGCTAAAAGTGAGATCTACATCAGCATTTCTACTGCCTCTATGACCTGTGTAGACTAGTACATCTTCATTGGTAAGTTGTAGCGGTTTGGCTAGGTTGACTTTAAAATTTGCCTTTTCTATCGGTGCATCCCATTCATATCCTATCACATTGAATGGGAACTCAACACTTTGAGAGAATGTATTTAAGACACCCCAAATTGAATACGTTATCTCATATTTAACATGACCTTTAATTGTCACATCTGCATCACCTATTCTGACCATGACGAAATCACCACTTTTATATTCTAAAAACTGATGATCCTTTACATTTAAATCTTTGACCAGGGTGTGATAATATTCACCGGACTGCATGCGCTGTGCCACTTCCCCTTCAAAGTTTCGATCTACTCTGTACCTATAAGGTATGCTTCGTATTATGCCCCTTCTTGGTTTATTAAAGTAAACATCTATTTTCTCAGTGACATCTAATCGACCATTATTTTGAAGATTAAGCTCTATCTCATAGTTTTTGATTACAAAATCCTGAGCCTCTGTCTGAATGAAGGCTGCTAATGTAATCAGAATTAAAATGATGCTTCTACTGTACATCAATTAGTGGTTTTAACTAAAGTCAACTTTAGGCGTTTGGCTTTCTTCGATATCAATTTCAAAGTAAGAAACGGGTGAAAAATTAAACATACCAGCCACGATTAACCCCGGAAATGTTTCAACTCTATTGTTATATTCTCTAGCGCAAGCGTTGTAATACCTTCTAGCCATTTGTATGTCTTCTTCCACTTTAGAAAGCTGTTGTTGGAGGTTTTGAAAATTGTGACTTGCTTTCAGTTCAGGGTAAGCCTCTGCCACTGCAAAAAGGCTCTTAAGAGATTGTGTGAGCATATTCTCCGCAGCCTGTTGGTCCTCTATGTTATCAGCTCCTATAGCTCTGGCTCTGGCATCCGCAATGTGCTCAAAGACCTTACTCTCATGGCTGGCATAGCCCTTTACAGTCTGTACGAGATTAGGTATCAAATCATACCTTCTTTTTAATTGGACATTAATGGATGACCATGCATCTCTTTTTTTATTTCTAGACTTGATGGTGATATTGTAATAGTACATTATTGAGAGTCCCACCACCAATGATATAAATATTAGATTTCTTATCATTTTGATTTAAATTTTATTTCCAGGCTTTCTCTAAATACGCCTTTAGTGACTTTAAATGTAAAAATACTATATTTTGTGTCTTGATAGATTTGATTTATACTTTCGTGTATATATGTCAAGTAATCAAGACTTTGATCTTTCTAACCAATTAGTCTAAGTAAATTTACTCGGTTTGTAAGTCTACTTCAGATTATATAGAGAGAGCAATGATACAATTATAATCAATTTTTAACTTGGAGGCGATTTTATTGCAGCTTGGTTCATAAAGAGTTGTAAAATAATGGATGTATTGGTGATGGTTAGGATTAATGGAACCTCATTTTTCCTTTGCATACCTATGTTTCGATAGACAGCTCATTGTATTTACAAAGCATGATCAAAGGAAATAAAATATGAAAAAGTCGCTTGGTGTATTATTAGTTATAATTCAGGCCCTGTGCTTAATGTATTTTATAATAGCGGAAGGACCATTAACATCATATTGGTACTCAAATAGCTTGATATTATTATCCACAATCATAGCAGGCTGGGCTTTTTTGACAATGGGTTTGACCAGATTTTCTGTATTTCCCATGCCTAAGGATAATACAAACCTGATTACTAAAGGTCCTTATGGCTATGTAAGACATCCCATGTACACTTCACTGCTAGTGTTCGGTCTTGGATATATTTTAGCTAATCCATCTTCGTTACCTATCTTAGTTTACGCTACACTATTCGTTGTGCTATATGTAAAGTCAAATCTCGAAGAACAATTATTAGGTCAAAGGTTCCAATCTTACAAGAGCTATAAGAAGAAAACTAAGCGTTTTATACCTTTTATTTTCTAGAGATAATCTAGAGGCAATAACCGACTTTTATAGGGTGCAATACCAGAAAACTCGACATTTTGAAATGCACCCCTTTTAAACTTAATAATATAATATAACATAAAAATACAAGTATCTCTAAGAGGTACTAGCGCACAGCATCAGCGATGTGCAGTGGTGGCGTAGCGCATGCGAAGCCAGACTCGATGGAGCCTCAGCGGAATCGAGGCCGAACGAACAGTGAGCCACGAAACGTAGCGACCACTAGTTTATACTTTGCCAATTATTTGGCAAATTATGAACTAGTGGTGATGCCCAAAAGAATATTAAATTTAAAAAATGAATATCTGGCTTAACGATCAAACACCCTTACATTGTCAACTCTGGAAGTACCTGTATTATTGCTATTGTTGCCTGTGTGTTTAAAAGCAATATGTATAGTACCGGAGAAGCTTGACAGGTCGATCTCCCCTGAAGGTATAAAGGTGTTGTCGGGGTCACTTTCCGTAGCTATCCTTGCATCTATTGGCACCCATGTAGCAGAACCCAGATTATTACCGGTGAAGTCTTCAGAAACAAAAACCTCCAAAGCTTCGTGTGTCCAAAATGCTTTTGCGGTTTCAAAAGTCAAGGTCTTAGGTACATCTAACTCTATCTCAGGAGTAATCATCCACATGACATTCACCGGATCGTCAGAGTTAAAAGTGGTGGCTTGGGCATAGCCATTACCGTCAAAGACTCTTCCCCTCCATACTCTGGAGCCAATCTCTGGAATATTGAACCATCCTGGAAGGTTCAGGTCTATATTGTTCTGAACGTTATTAAACGATTCATTCAAACTGCCTTGACCTCCGCCACCATTGTCTCCGCCTTCAATATCATTCAAATTCCGAATGCCTAATTGTCTTGTAGACATATTGCCCCCTCTGGAGACTATAGCTGTCAAATTAACCTCTCCTACTGGTATCGTATTATCAGCAAATGCTGCATAGAATTGCGTGAACATAGCAATGGTACCAGTAGCATCAGTCACATCGCTTGAACCGCCAAAGGTATTTCCACTGCTTCTGGTTATTTCTGCATCTTCTATTCTCACCAAAGTGGACTCTAAATTATCAAAGTCATCTAATATTTCACTTATGGTTTTCAGAGGAGGCGTCATTTCTCTGGTTCCAATTTTATTGGCTCTATTATTAGGTACATTGTTTAGTTGTAGAAGGCCTTGAAAGACAGACAATTCAACGCCGGAGATATTTATTTCTACCTCATCTCCCATGGCTAGCACATTATTATTATCAAATCTGATAGTAATACCCGCTCCATTTGGCTCTTGTATGACTACGTTTCTGGCAGTAATATTAGAGCCATTGATGTCGGATATCACGACCCCTCTTATCTTGACATTTGATGGTACAGCTATGGTACTGCCTTGATATAGATCTCTAAGCTCTGCTATAGATATGAGCTCCCCGTCTACAGGACCAGAACCACAGCGCTCGCTATCAAATTGAATATCGTCTGAATCTCTAATGAACAATTGTCTATCATTGCCAAAAACTGAAAAAACGGCTGTAATCGATCCACTTTCTTGCGGTGCTCTAAAATTGGCAAAGTCTGCAAACCCGCTTGTTCTTATTAAAATGGTATTGCCTTCACAATCTTCAATTGTAAGGTTTCGGGAAAACTGATTTATGGTGTCAGCTAATGTCTGTCCTATATCACTTGCTACGAACTGTACATTTTCAAGCTTAATTAATGTACTTATATTGTTTGAGCTAAGATTATTGATGGTTTGCACCGATGGGCTGGCATCTTGATCTCTTTGTCCCCTGAATAGATATAATCGACGTAAATTGTCAGGAATACGGGTAACTCTATTATTATTCGAAGCATCTACATCGGCACCGAGCTGTATCGTACCATTATTATCACCCATGTAAAGGTTTCTGCATTTAACAAATACTTCTCTTCCTATTGGATAGTCATCGTGAAGTGATACGCGATCAATCTGAATCTCTATACCGCCAGTCTCGTCCTGTATGATTAAGACCTTAAAGAAGTTACCGGCTTCATCACTTGATACGACAACACCTCTAATGATGATATCGTCTTCGATCTGCGCGGCTGTACCAAAGGTATGCCGTTCTTTCAATTCCGCAATGGTACTGTTGACTTCTAGGTCGGCTGATTCATCAATGACCGGTGGTTCATCAAAGTCTCTCTTAACACAGGAAACGACTAGAAAAGAGGAAATTAAAAATAAGAGACTGTATTTGATGGCATTATTCATGATATAAGCTTTATGATGCTATTAAAATGTGTAAATCGTATTAAGGAAGTAGTTAAAACCAAGAAGGTAAAAATATCGGGGAGGAAATCTTTCTGGATCGGGATTCCTAAAGTCAAACCTTAATTGCTCAAAACCTCCGGTAATGAAATTAGTATTGTTCAGCATATTACCTACACCGAGATTTAAATATATAAATTGACCACGCTTGACAACCCATGATTTACCTATGAAGAAATCTACGGTGAAGGCTGCAGGTAAGCGCTCTTGATCTAATATGGTTCGCCATAAGTCTGAACCCGGCTCTACTTCAGCTACGGCACTTGCTGTTCTTCTCAATGGATTGAAGTCGAGGAAATTCTTACGGAAATAGTTGAAGTTGATTGTAGCAAACCAGTAATTTCTGGATCTATAGTTTAGACCGAAGCTATATGCCTCTTGAGGTGTCCTGGTGACAAAATAGTTTTCTGCATAGATTAATAGTCCGTCAGCAATTGGTCGGCTATCATTGTCTGCTGCCACGAATGCAGTAGGCCTATTTGAATTGTAAAAATCACCTATAGAAGCCACAGCATTGACCGATAACTCTGAGGTCAATTTATAGTCGATGGCTAATTCTACACCCTGATGAGTGCGCTCTGCCCCATTTAATGCGAAGTTGTACAGACCGCCAATCTCTGCCTGCCCATCAAGATCAAAGTCAGCACCATCGTCCTGGAAGTAATTCAGGACATTACTCTGGTTTTGGAACCTGGTGTAATATACAGTGGCTCTGGCTTTCATCTGAGGTGTCCGTATAATATAACCTGCTTCTCCGGATAGCATATTCTCTATAGCGTGTCCAGGGTTAATTTGATCTCTGGTACGCGGTGCGATGAATACATTTCTAAATAATGGTGCACGAGTGCCTATGAATCCGTTAGCATAGATATATTGTCTACCGTCGATTTTGTAAGTTATTCCCATTTTGACATCATATGTATTAAAGGTTTTAACCTCAGAGTCACCGAATGAATTGTCTGGAAATCTACCATTAACCATATTACCTGTTCTCCACATTCTGTCTTGAGCTACCCTACCGGCCAGAAACAGGTCAAAGCGCTTTAGTCGGGTTATACTCTGTAGCCATACTTCTCCGTGTCTTATATTGGCATTATAGTCATATCTGTAGGTATCTCCTTCTTTCAGAATCTGGTTGGGGTTATTTAAATCGTTTTGCCATTTTTCTGGTTCAAAGGGAAAATCGCGTCTGACAAATCGCTCTTCATTGATATAAAAATCTGCACCCAATAAGTCATCTATAGTAGAATAATTATGGCCAGTAAAATGACGGTAGATGACACCTGCATTAATTGTCCATCTATCTGTGATGAAGTGCTCAAAATAGGATGTCACATTGTATGTCGTATTATCAATTCTTCTTTCTTCAAGAAAGTATTTTGCCAGGTTGCCCGACACATTGTTTCCTGGAATACCGTCTACGTTTTGGATGGTTTGGAAATTATTACGGTTCACATCATACATATAATCAAAGTCCAATTGTCTGGCTCTAATATCATTGGCAAGAACATCTCTCACTTGAGCTGCCAATACGGGATTAGTCTGAAAGCTTGGTAACTTTTGATAGTAATCAGGTCTCGGGTCATTGGCTTCATCCCAGTTGAGCGCACCGAAGCCATTGCGACCTGTTTGCACTGCAACGGAGGTGACCAGTGAGGCTCTATTACTGATGGTAAAATCATGTCTTAATATAGCCATCGGAATATGCGCATTGGAAACTCTGGCATTGCGTCTCTCACCATTCTGGAACCCCCAGTTGGGGTTATAATAGTTATTGCCGGCTATATCATACATCTCCTGTATTGAAGGTCCAATACCGCCTCGTACTGTAGGTGCGCCGAATGCTACTAAACTGACACTGTGCTTATTGTTAAATTTCTTTTCTGCTCCCATGAAGTAAGCCCAGGCATCAGTGAATGTTCCGGGTACATAGCCCTCGTCAGCCCACCGCCTTGATCCGGAAATAGAAAATGCCCACCCATTTTTATTCAGTCCTGTATTATGTGTGACCATTAGGCGCTGCCGATAACTTCGATTAGATATAGCATAGGACAGCCTGGTTTGTGCCCATTGTCTGGATGGTCGCAGATCAATATTGGACATACCACCTACTTCACCGAAGCCGTATGAAGTCGCTACCGTACCAATATTTATGTCTCTGTTTCTTAATACATCGTTCAAGCCACCCATCTGCCAGAAAAACGGCACACCGGTCTCAGCATCATTAAAGGGTACGCCATTCAGATATAGAGAAGTATAATCCGGTGAATAACCACGTATTCTAAACCTTGCCGGGCCAAATACAAATGCAGCGGTAGATACAAACACATCTCTGGATGCCGCCAATATCGAAGATATATCTTGTGCACCGCCGAGTGCATCCAGATCTGAATCGTCCAGGTCTAGTTCTATCAATGGTAGTAATGAAAAATCATCCAGGTCCAATGACCCATCCAGACTCATAAATAGTTCGCCAAGATCTTGGTCCGCTCCCTCTACGACAAAGACCTCTATGACAAAGTCCTGATAATCTTCTCTTGAAAATTTAATGGTCTTAGGCCCTACTGTTCTAAATGGAATGCTGAAAAACCCGGTGATTTTGGTTGTCGTGCTATAAGATTCATTGACGACAGACACCCTGACCCCTTCAAGTCCCAAATTGTTCTGCTCATTGATAACAATTCCTGATATGGTAGCCATTCTTTGGGCAGATATGCCACTCGACAATACTAATACAAGAAAAACACAAAGACTAGTGTATATATACCTCATTTGCAAGCATTATAATCAGTCACAAATTTATAAAGCAATTTGACTATTTAGCGCATTCAGCAAAATAAAATACATGAGATAACAATTTCTTTATATAACATCAGCCCGGTTTACACGTCTATTGACCGAGAGAAACTTATATTTGGGTTTTATTTCTATGAAGTCAATTGCATAATTTTACATTGGTCATAATACAAATTGCATGATTCCTACGCTTAAATATTTAGCATTAATTGCTTTACTTTTAGTTAGTTACGATCTTTCGGCTCAGAAAAAACAATACAAGGCCATATGCGTCGCATTTTATAATCTTGAAAACCTATTTGACACAATAGATACACCAGATGTGCGAGATGTAGAGTATACACCTGATGGTCAAAAGGCCTACACTAGTGCTGTATACTGGGACAAGCAAGCTAATCTGGCAAGGGTGATTTCTGAACTCGGTGTTGACATCACGCCTGATGGTCCTGCCATCCTTGGAGTTGCCGAGGTAGAAAATCGCGACGTCCTCGAAGATTTGGTCAATATGCCGGCCATTAAAGATCGACAGTATCAGATAGTTCATTATGATTCGCCGGATAAACGAGGTGTAGATGTGGCCATGTTTTACAATCCACGATATTTTAGGCTTTTGGAGAGCCGTCCTGTGCCGGTAAATATGGATAATTTGAGAGGACGCCCACTCATCACTCGGGATATACTGTATACCAAAGGCATTTTAGATGGCGATACGGTGCATGTCATGGTCAATCACTGGCCTAGCCGTAGAGGTGGTGAAGCTGCGAGCAGGCCTTTACGCAGTGGGTGTGCACGAATTAATAGGCACATTGCAGACTCTATTCGCGCGACCGATCCGATGGCCAAGATCATAGTCATGGGTGACCTCAATGATGATCCCATTAACGAAAGTGTCTACACTGTCCTTGAAGCGCGTCCGAAGATTAAGAAGATTGAGCCACACCAGTTTTTTAATCCATTCTATGACTTCTACAAAAAAGGTATGGGCTCTAATGCCTACCAGGATGCTTGGTCTCTGTTTGATCAGATTATGCTTTCATATGGTTTTGTCTCTGATGAAGCAAAAGGCTACCGATTTTATAAGGCTACCATTTACAATCCACCCTACATGCAGCAAAAAACTGGACGTTTCAGAGGCTATCCATTTCGGACCTTCGACGGAGACACCTATATTTCAGGGTACTCTGACCACTACCCCACTTTCGTCCACCTCATTAAAGAGCCATAGTTTGTATAAAAGGTATGCATTGTGTGCATAAGATTCTTTTAGAAAGTTATCTTTAGTTATGCTCTTTGGGCGTGCCCCCTTACTTCGTGCGTGGTCGGGCTATTCGCTTGTATTCACAGGTTTGTCATAGAGTGTCGCTGCTGTTTTGAGTGGCTTCTACTTTTAGTGCCTGCTCAAATGTATATTCTTAGATGCAATTTTAATTATAATTTAGGTCGACGCTGAGCCAGAGGTGGCTCAGTTCCTTCATTATCAGATTGACATTTAGTCAATCTGATTGCTTCGCACCATTCCAGTCAAGCCCCTCCCTCCAGCGCTCCACTACCTATGCCATACCTGCTCATATCGCTGCTATCCCTCACGCGGGAGAGAGTTTTTAGCTTCAAGCTATAAGCTACAAGCTGCTACTTAGATGTATTTTGTTTACGCTTCGCTGTTTAATGTTTGAGATTCGCTTCGCTTTCTCAAACGTTTACGCTGCGATAGCGTCGCTACCTCCGCTGTTTAGGCTTAAAGTAGGTCCCAAGCTTTCAAGTCCTGTTCGGATAAAAGCTCCTTTTTACCAACAAGCCGAAAGCTCTTCAATAGATGCTCTGCTATAAACGCGAGCGTAGCGAGTTAAACGTGAGCAAAGCGAACTAAACGCGACCGATAGTGAGCTAAACATGAGCGAAGCGAATTAAAATGCGAGCACAGTATAACTAATACATTCTACGTTCTACATTCTACGTTCTACCTTTTACCAAAAGAACCATTGGCTCTCATCGACTTTCGACTTTCGACCTTCAGATCTTCGACTTTCGGACTTTTGACCTTTGACTTTTGGACTTTCAGACCAAAAAGACACCTTAGAACATATTCATCTTTACAAAAAATATATAAAATAATTAATGGCTATACCTAAGCCTCTAAGCTACTATGCTACTATGCTACTATGCTCCTCTGCTCCTGAGCTCCTAAGCTTCTTCCGACCTTCGACCTTTGGCTTTTGGACCATGCAATTAGAATCTTGAGATTTCAACTTTTATATTTTGCCTGTTGCTCATGATGATCTAATTTTCAAAACTCTTCTTGTGGTATCCACCTTTGACAGAGTCAACTATTATATCAAACTTTTTAGACTTCCCTTTGACAATCCATTTGACATCTACAGTTCCCATGCCTGGAATATTTCTCACATTGAGGCGATCGGGATTTGCAATCTGTTCTTTGCCCTTATTAAACACCACATCTTCCATAACGAAGCCAGTTACAACATCGACGCCTTCAATACTTATCCAGTTTGGTCGGGTAATTTTATTTTTTACATCATGGCTGCTGTGTGTTGGTATCATCCTTGTGTTGGCAATCCTGACTGTGATTTCTGTAAGCCCATTATCTAATTCCTTGATACTTGGCTCGTTTATTTCAATCTTAGGTGTTTGATAAGCATGAAACAAGGTGAATGCCATATTCCTGTGTGCGTCTTCCTCAAGCAAAAAACCCGGTGTATTTCTGATATAATTTTTCTTTGGTCCTCCTATTTCGATTGGACCAAATTGTGGATGATCAAATGATTTCCATTCTACATAGGCATCGCCAAATAGAAGATATTTGTCAAATTCATGAAATTCATCTGAAGTCCACCTGCTGACATTATCCTTATTGTGGAATAAAAGGTAAGATGTCATAATTTCATTGACAAAGGAATAAGAACCCAATACACCATGGTAGAAATCTACATCACCACCAAATACTGAGTAAAGGTCTTTGTAAGTCACTAGATATCGATATCCGGGTACTACCCTCTCCCCTAGTTTGCCTAGTCTGTCATAGACTCTATTATCATTCATATCGTACAGGCCCTTATCTTCTTCTGCACCCGGCCCACGTAAGAACATCCCTCCATAATTATGATAACTCTGCGCGCCGGCTATGTTTCTATGCTTCAGGGCAAAATCTTTAACAGCCCTTACAGATGGTATTGAAAATGGGTACTTATAAGCACCGCCCTGGATATAATCAGGCTGCCAGTTCCATCCCCAGTCTCTGTTTGGATCATAATAACCGGTTCGGTCTTCATTGACTTTTCCATCACCATCTCTGTCCAGACCTTCATAGCCCAGCATATCATATTCACCTTTTTCGTCTGGCCCTACTCTTATCATGCGCATGGGATATTTGGGGTCTTCCTTCCATCTTCCATGAGGGTTCTTTCGTCTCATCATCGTGATATGTCCGTCGCCATCGAGATCGTCATAGCCGTCTTCACTTTTAACCCAATCGCCATCATTGTCAACAGGAATAAGACCTGAGCGTGGCGAATTAGCATTGTTAGGCTCAAACATGAAGTTATGATGTCCGTCAGGATTAATAGAGGGTAATATGTAAAATGTCTTTTCCTTTAAGAGTTCTGAAATATGGTCTATTTCTCCATAGTTCTCTGTAAGATACCATGCTGTGTACATGGATATTTCACACCCCTGGAGTTCATTAGCGTGGATATTGGCCTGTATTAGGAAGGCCGGCTTTTTATCAGCAGGCCCTGTTCTGGCATCTGTCAATGTCAACACCCATATATCTCTGCCTTCATAAGACTTACCTATACTCTCTAAAGAAGCCAGATTAGGGTAAGCCTTGACGACATCTTTACAAAACTTATGTATTTCATCTAATGTATGGTATCTGTTCCAACTCATCTTCACTTTAGGATTATGAGGTGTACCAATGGCTCTTATCCCGGAAAAGTCTTCTTGACTATATAGCATATCAGACGGTATTAAAGCCAATAAGAACAGAAATGGAATTATTATATAGTATTTCATTATGTGTTTTTCTTTATTCTTTTCAATAAAACGATAATTGTCAGCGTGGGTGAAAATTACTTAAGCTCTACCTCAATGGAAAACAAACCCGTCATAGGGCTTCCCACTTCAAGCGTGACTTTACCTTTGCCACTTATAAGGTAATTAAAGTCAATCGCTTCTCCGGGTTGCACCGCGTCATGGAAGTCCTTAGGGTAACCAATGAGCAAGCTTTGGTCATCAGCTAATAAAATTTGACTTCTCACTTTTCGTACCCATTGTGTTTTATTGCCTATCTCACTATGTGTAGGTAGATTTCCTGTGTTAACTGCTTGCGCTCTGAGTCTGTAAGTGTTTTTATCAATTTTCTCAACATTGATGCCTTGAATCTCAAACTTAGGCATATGCAACATGTACTCATTGAGGAATTCATAGTGTTTTTCAATAACCTCCTTCAAATGCCCTGCTGGGGGATTATACCTGACAAACGGCTTGAAACCTCCTACTTCTGTAGTTAAGCCGGGAAAGTCGGGGTGATCGATCTCAGTCCATTCTACAAAGTAGTCTTCGATTCCGTTTTGTTCTGCCCAATTAATGTATTGAATATCATAAGGTGTATCACCTTTCTTTTTTCCTGACTTCGCTTTTGGAGCTTCTTCAGTTTCTGTCGTATCCTTTGGCATATCAACTATAGGCGCCCACCAGCCTGGCGTTACAAAGCTAAATCTTCCATAATGAAAATAAGCCCATGATGAAAAGCCTCCGTCCTTTAAGGGCATTTTAGGAGCCCCCTTATAGTCAACGGACGATTGATATAGTTTGGCTGCAAAATCGTTTACTTTTGCATCCTTTTCATACGGACCGGTGATTACTCTATCTTTTATTTTTGATACATCGAAAGAAACAGGGTGACTTAAGTTGTTTTCCAATCCAAAGTGAAGAACTGTATGAATGTTATAGCGGTCAAATAGAAAATCGGCAAGCGCTAAATTTTCGACCTCTGACATAGCATGCTCTCCAGCAGAATTTGAAAAAGCAGGATATTTATAGGAGAAGTTTTTATTGAGGTGTACGCCATCAGTTCCATCTTCATTGAAATGGCCATCTTTATCGTTATCAATGCCCTCGGCAATTACTCTATAGAAAACTTCTGCTGAGTCTCGAGATTTGACTGGTACCAATACATTTGTATATGTATCGTGTACCGTCATATTACCTCCGGGATCTTTTATCCTTACCGTAGTAATAAGTCCATCACCATCTAGGTCATCAAATGGATCTTCATTGAAAAGTCCATCTCTATCAGCATCTATCTTCCTATCGTTGCCATACCGTTCATATTTTATTTCATCATTGAAGTAATGCTGGTAAGCATCTGGGTTAAGCACAGGTAGTATGTACAAAACGTGACTTGATAACCACTCCGGATTTTTGGATAAAATAGTAGCAATCACATTAAGTAAAATATTAGATCCTGCCGGATGTGCTCCATCTATACCAGCAACCAATAAAATTCCCGGTGTTAATGGGTCATCTTTTCCTATAGTAATTAATGGAATATTACGTCCACCTGTCGACTTCCCTAAACTGGTTATATTCATATCCTTAATATTCGGGTACGAGTTTCGAAAGTCAATCATACGCTCTTCTACTTGCTTTAAGTGTCTGTATTCTTGAGTATACACAGGATTGAGGCCAAAAATAAAAATGAGAATTGTAAATAAACTTTTTTTCATGCATTAGCTGTTTATATTATTACGTATGAAATGAGCATTTGTAGATACAAAAACTACAAAATGCGCCTTTCATCAAGAAGAGCCAAAACTAAATAAAATATTCCAAACATAATTGTATCTTTATTCTGTTAAAATCATTTTAACGTTACCGTTTATTTTGAGTCATCATGAAAACATCTGATTTAAAGTACTTTCTGGCATATATCGTTCCTCTTACGGTTTATTTCTCTATTACTTTAGGTGGGTATTGGAGCTTTTTTACCGTGCTTTTTGTATTTGGTTTTATACCACTTTTAGAAATGATTTTACCGGTGGACAGAAGCAATCATAAGTCTTCTGAAGAAGTTGAGAGAAGTGGTATAAGGATTTTCGACATCTTACTTTATCTCAATGTCCCAATTGTGTACGGTTTATTAATTTATAGTGTGATATACTTATCCGGGCAGGATATCGTGTGGTATGAATATATCGGATATTGGACCGCACTTGGTATTCTTTGCGGTTCATCAGGCATAAATGTAGCGCACGAACTTGGACACCGTCGAAATAGTTTTGAAAGATTTTTATCAAAAATGCTCCTACTCCCTTCCCACTACTTGCATTTTATAATCGAGCACAATTTAGGTCATCATAAACATGTGGCCACCCCGAAAGATCCCGCTACAGCGAGACGAAATGAAATGCTCTTTACTTTCTGGGTGAGATCTACAATTAATTCATATTTAAGTGCATGGAAAATTGAAAACAAAAGATTAGAGAGATCAGGGCAGACTATCTTTTCCGCTCATAACAGAATGATCCAGTTTACAATCATACAATCATTGTATATATTGACTATGCTTATGTTAGTGCCCTTTCATTTGGCTTTATTGGTCGTTTTGAGTGGGGTATTTAGTTTCCTGCTCTTAGAGACGATTAATTATATTGAGCATTATGGTATAGTAAGGAAGCGCCTTGACAGCGGAAGATATGAACCTGTGCAACCTCACCATTCCTGGAATGCTGACTATCCAGTAGGCCGTATTTTACTGTATGAGCTAACCAGACATTCCGATCATCACTACAAAGCTGATAGGAAGTATCAAATTCTTCGCTCTATAAAAAACAGTCCTGATTTACCATGGGGCTACCCTGGATCAATGCTGATGTCATTGATTCCTCCACTTTGGTTTAGAAAGGTTAATCCGCTTCTCGATCAATATCATTCCAAATTATAAATCATTACTTGAAAGACGCTTGCAGCAAACCATTTTTTCTGTTTTCAGTTCAACTATTGTGTTGAATACATTCCCGAATAAGATATCCACCTCTAAAATATAATATTATAAAACGACCAAGACCATGATTGAAGCCACTGCTGACCAAAGTACAAAACCATACAATGCATTAATGAACGCTCAGCGCTCATTTATACAGAAAGGTGGTCTTAGAACTTTGAAACAAAGAAAGGAAGTTATTCTCAAGTTGAAAAAACTCCTTAAAGACAATGAAGATCGAATCATTGAGGCTTTACAAAAGGATATGGGTAAGCCTGAGACTGAAGCTTATTCTGCTGAATTACTTTTCATCTATAACGATATCAATCATCAACTTAAGCATCTTAAAGATTGGATGCGCAAAACAAATGTAAGTACATCATTGATCAATCAGCCCGGGAAAAGTTATTTGAAGCCTGAGCCTTATGGATCAGTACTAATCATTGCACCCTGGAATTATCCTTTACAGCTGCTTATTGCGCCGGCTATCGGCGCTTTAGCTGGGGGAAATAGTGTCGTGTTGAAGCCCTCTGAAATTACTTCTCATCTAGAAGAGCTTATCCACCGTTTAATCAATAATAATTTTCAGCGTGAAGTAATTCATGTCGTTTGTGGAGATAAAAACGCTACACAATCACTGATCGATGCTAAACCTGATTATATATTTTTTACGGGTAGTACCAAAGTCGGCTCTCTTATCATGCAGCAAGCTGCTAAGTATCTCATACCTGTCACGCTAGAATTGGGAGGTAAAAGCCCCTGTATCGTGCATAAAGATGCTAACTTAGCAGTAGCAGCGCGAAGAATAGCCTGGGGTAAGTGTATGAATGCTGGTCAAACATGTATTGCACCTGACTATATTTTAGTCCATGAGGATATAGCTAAGGATTTTATTGAAGCATTTAATAATGTCATCCATCAAAACTATCAAGGAGATGTGTTGAACAATAGTGACATGGCTCAGATTGTCAACACTCATCACTTTAAAAGACTGACTGCGATGATTTCAGGTGATGTGGTCTCCGGTGGAAATAGCAGTGAGACTTCAAGAAAAATAGAGCCAACACTAATAATGAATCCAGATAAGGACCACCCTGCAATGCAGGAGGAGATTTTTGGCCCCATTTTACCTATTATTACATATCGTCAAATTGACGAAGCAATTGAAAAGGTGAATAGCGGTGATAAACCACTAGCTCTTTATGTGTTCACTTCCTCTTCGTCCACTAAAGACAAAGTCATAGAGGAAACCAGTAGTGGCGGTGTATGTGTCAATGATACCATCATGCATATAACATCTAACGACTTGCCTTTTGGTGGTGTCGGATCTAGTGGCATAGGCTCGTATCACGGTAAACAAAGCTTCGATACCTTTTCACATATGAAACCAGTTATGGAAAAATCAACCTGGATTGACCCATCTATAAGGTACCCACCCTATAAGCTGTCCTGGAGGAGATTTGAAAAATTATTCTTGTGGTTAGCTGGTTGATTGAATGTTGCGTTTATTCAATGATTACCATTACAGGCCAATGGTCTGAGGGTAAAATGCCGTCTATTTTTGTCTGCAAAACCTTATATTGTTTTACTTTTTTTGTGGGACTTACAAATATGTAGTCTATTCGTGGGCTTAAATGCTCATAATTAAAACTATTAAACGTACCTACCGGCCCTTCGCGATTTATTGCAGAATAATAAGTATCATTGAGAAGACTATTTTTTACAAACCATTTATACGGCTCTGTATCCGGTCCCGCATTGAAATCACCCATAACTATTTTGCCTATTCCTTTGAACCTGTCCTCTGAAATGAAGGTATTGATTAGTTTTATGCTTTCAAGTCGGGCTATTTTACCTACATGATCAAAGTGAGTATTAACAACTAATGTTGAATCTTTTGTTACTATATTTTTGATCAATGCCCAGGTGGCAATCCTTTCCATAGAGGCGTCCCATCCTATGCTGACTTGATCGGGAGTGTCAGAGAGCCAAAAAGTACCTTGATCTAAAATCTCGAAGCTTTCCTTCTTGATAAACAGCGGCGAAAACTCTCCGGCATTGATACTATCATCTCTTCCAACTCCTATTCTTTCATAATCTAAGAGCGCTACTTCCAGATCACGTACTTGTCCGAATAACGCCTCCTGAAGTCCTATGATGTCACTGTCAAAATCTCTAATCTGATTGAGAATTAAAGGTCTTCTATTTACCCAGGTGTGAGGGCTATCAGCAGGATTGTCAAACCTTATGTTGTAGGTCATGATTCTGGTTGATTGCGCTTGAGACATAGCACAAAAACAAATGAATACGATAAGTAAAACAAAGTTATTCTTCATGTGATATATTGGTTTCTTTTACAACGTAAAGTGGCCTATGCCTGACATCAGACTGAATACGAGATATGTATTCACCGATAATGCCTATACCTATCATTTGGACACCACCTAAAAATAATATAGTAATCATTAGAGATGCCCAGCCTGGCACATAATCCATTGATATGAATCTGGCATATAAGGCATACAAGCCTAGAAGAAATGCTACGAATGATACAATTATGCCAAAGTAGCTTACCAATCTCAGGGGAATATCTGAGAAAGCAGTGATTCCATCTATGGCGAACCGAATCATCTGAGACCAGGTATACCCGCTTTCTCCGGCAAAGCGTTCTTCTCTATTGTATTCTACAAATGTCTGATTGAACCCGGTCCAAGCTACTTGCCCCCTGACGAACTTATGCTGCTCCGGCATATTGATTATTACGTCTACCACTTTTCGGTCCATGATTCTGTAGTCACCGGTATCTATAGGGATTGTCACTGCTGAGATTCTTGACATGGTGCGATAGTACAATTTTGCTGTCATCTTTTTTAGCCAGCTTTCGCCATATCGATCTTTTCTCTTAGCATAAACGACTTCGTAACCGGCTTTGTGCTTTTTGTAAAGCTCTATCATGAGCTCCGGTGGATCTTGAAGGTCAGCATCAATAATAACTACGGCTTTACCTTTAGCATACTCCAGTCCCGCAGTGACAGCAATTTGGTGTCCAAAATTTCTACTAAAATCGATGAAATGTGTCTGTGCATCTACCTTGCACATATCCTTAATAATATGCAGTGATCGGTCTGTACTTCCATCATTGACAAAAATCCATTCTACATCAATAGACAATGTTTTAAGAGCCGCCTGACCTCTTTGCCATAATAACCGAATGCTATCCTCTTCATTATAAACCGGTACGACAATGGATAAATCTATCATGTCTCAAATATACTATCTTTTGAAAAATGAAAACACTAGTCCTTTTCATTGTCAACAAAAAAAGTCTAGCAATTTGCAATACTAGACCTCCTGATGGAATTAATATATTTGTCAGATTACTTTTATTTATGCATCATGAACTGCTTAGAAAAAGAAATTGACACCAAGGTCTATTCCTAATAAATTGTTAGAGGATACTTGCAAGTTACCATTTAATCGACTCGTATTGTAAAAAACTTCAGTATTGATTGATACGTTATCACTTAGAAAATATGCCAGGCCTGTACTGAAAATATAGGATTGAATTCCCCCTTTTTGTTCAATGTTTTGGACATATACAATATTACTACCAAATAAACCACTTGCAGTAAAATATAGCGATAACTTACTGTTTAGCTTGATAAAATAATTAATCCGAGGTCCTATCATTACTGATTTTACTTTCAAACCAACGCCACGTGGTGCATATGACTGATAAGAATAGTTTCCTCTTATACTAATAGACATATTGTCTAATATAAAATAACCCACATTTGGTGAAAAGCCAATTCTGAAAGCTTCAGAAGATGATGCTAAGGAAATATTTGCTACAGAAAATGAAGTACTAGCGTAGCCTATGCTCATTAATCCTATACTATTACCGACCAACCATTTCCCTTTTTCTGTTTGGCCATAGATATTAGTGCTAACAAAAATTAAGAGTGCACTTAAATAATAATATGTTACATATTTAGAATGTAGTACCATGTGTGTATTTTGCTTATGATAATATCAAATGTATAAATGCATAAGATTAAAATTATAGGTTTCAATTAGTTAATAAAAAACATGATACCAATATCCAATCCAAAAAAGAATTCATTCATGAAATTAGGACGCGAAGAGCCTAAAGGCGCTAAATAGTTCAAATATAATTCAAGGTTAAAAGCGCAATTTTTATTTACAAAATATGCCAATCCACTTCCTGAACCCAATAAGATATAGTTCTCTGAGTTTACTAAACCTGGTAGGGAGCTGGTTCTCCATCGTCCGTATGTATAGAATGCATTTAGCGTTAAATAAGGCTTAAAATTGCCATAATCTAGAAAATAATGCATTTGTTGACCTAAAGAGAAAAAGGATTCGCGTCCAATTAGTTCGATAGTCTCGGTAGCATATGTAAATCCATTAACATAAATATTACAATTTAATCCTAATGAAATATTATCATGTAAAAAATAGCTGACCGAAGGCGACAAATTAAGGTTAAATTGAGTTCGTAAAGGTTCAGAAGAAGTTAAGGTTGAAGACGATCCTATAGAAAAGTTACTAAAGTCTGAACCTTCAATTGATAGAGGACTTAATAACCCAATATTATTGCCAATCAGAAAGCTACCTTTTTCTGTCTGAGCATATACGGTATTAAGTAATAGAGTAAAAAGTAAAGATAACAGATGTGTTTTCATGCAACTTCTTTTTTACTTGAGGTTATCAAAAACATGAAGCAATTCTGAAGAAAGGTTAAGACAGTATATCTTATCATATTTTTAAATTTAAATTATGCTCATTTCGTTCCGCTATTGTTAGCTAAAACTACAGGAAAATAGTAATACCAATATCCAGTCCCAGGCCATTGATCCTTTCCCTATCATTGTTGTCTCTATCTCTGAAACTGATGAAATTATAGAGCCCTTCAATGTTTACTGCACAATTTTGATTTAAGAATATTGCAGCCCCGATGCCAAAGTGAAAGTTTGAAATGGCATATGTATCTTTGGATTCAGATATGCCAAACTGTCTCGTTGAATTGTAACGACCAAAAAGCACTCCACTTTTAACGAATGTACATACTTTACCGGAGCCAATAAAAAATTGAGCTTGAGGTCCCAACCCAAAAGATAAATTTCTATTCGTGAAAATTTCATCACTAACAGTTGAATATTGAAAGTTTGTCATGAAACCCAGCGATAAATTATTAGCTACAAAATATCCTAGATTTGGACCTACTCCAATATTGACCCCTCTCACATCTTGATTAAAGGCTGACCCGGTAACGGAGTTAGTGGAAAAGCTCATAAGGGATAAAGTAGCGCTTGAAATTGGAGAAGGCGTATTAATGAGTCTAACATTATTGCCAAGCATCCATCTTCCTTTTTCAGTCTGACTATTGATAGCGGTAAGTGTACATATGGAGAACAATGATATTAAAAATGTTTTCATGTCAGAAGAGTTTAAGGGTGAATAATGGCAAATCTAAATAAAATAAAATGTAGTTTGATTTGTAGGCAATTATTTTACTGATTTTGGCATTACCCCATGCAGGACTTTGGGGGCACTAAAACTTGCCCCACTCTTCAATAAGTTGATGAAATAGGTGGCTCAATCTTACTTTATCGTCTATGCTCATCGACCTCCCTCACCAATAAGTTAGTAGCTCAGCAATACGTTGGCTGATTGGTGATGGATACTCTATCTCTACGTAAGTGATCTTCATCGCGGATAGAATAATAAGAACCCAAGGCGACTTTCTAATAATTATTGACGTGTTAAAGAGAGAAAGGAAAATTTTGATTGTAACGACTTCTGAGATAAACTGTTTAGCATCACTGATAGCTTAATAATGAGGGTACTGCAAACGCAAGATTTTATTTTAAAAAAAAGGCAACTCATCGTTATGAGCTACCTCTTGCAACCTTAAAAAATGCGCACAAAATTCATTATTAATGCTCCAAAAATAAACGATTTGACAGTTTTTACCAAATTGTACATATATTTTTTTTCTATGTAATCATTTGATTACGTCAAATTAAAAGTTTATCTTAAGGATATCAAATTCTTTACATCGACTAATGACTTACTTGTAAAAAAAACAAACGGTACCGTTCACGCATGATTATCAAGTAAAAAGAACTTCTAGAAATGGCAAGTAAGAGACATCATAGTTTTAAGAACTGCTCGAGGAAAGCATTTTTCTGAGAGGATGATACATCTACTAAAACACCATCAGACATTTCTATTTGAAGACCTTCTGACTTATTAAGCTTTATTACATGTTCTGGGTTGACAAGGTGTGACCTGTGAACTCTAATAAAACCATATGGCAACAAAATTTCTTCAAATTGTCTCAATGTTTTAGTCACCATGATCTTTTTGTTGCCTGTGACGACGACAAATGTATAATTACTTGATGCTTCACATCGAATAATATCTTTGACCTCGACAAATATAACTGCATCTTGCTGCGTAAGTCCTAGCTTGTGATTCTGAGATTTTTCGGTCTTCATGTTATAGACCAAAGTCTTGTATCTATCAAGTTCTTTCTTAGATTGGAGCTTTTTCTCAACTCTATTGACAGCTTTGATAAGCTCTTCTTTGTCGATCGGCTTCAGCAAGTAATCAACAACACTCATTTTCAAAGCATTGATAGCATATTGCTCATATCCTGTCGTAACGATAACTTCTAGAGAGGAATCGTCTAGTTCCTTTAGAAAATCTAAACCACTCATTCCAGGCATCTCCATATCGAGAAATACCAAATCCGGGTTTAGCTTACTAATGCTAGTAAGTGCTTCCCTGGCATCTTCAAACTCCCCTACTAATTTTAAGTGAGGTAGTTCTTTTGATATGGTCATCGATAACAATTTTCTAAGTGTCTTGTCATCGTCGATAATGATGTACTGCAGCATAAAAGATAACGTTCGTGGTTCTTCCAATCGCAAATATAGGTAAATAGTTGATTAGTGGTTACCAAATTTAAAATATTTACATGTTTACACATTATTTTATTTGATAATCTTTTACATCAATTTGTGCCTTTGAAAATCATGGACTAACTTAATTAAAGCATTTAAATGACTATAAGGTATCCTTAGACCAGGTGCATTAACATTGACTTACAGGTCTTTGGTGGTTAATATTCCGACAACTTTCTGATTTTCGATTATTATCAAGGCTTCATAAATGCTTTCTTTTAATTTTTTACGTGCCTCAGACAAAAGTGTTGTAGTGGGCACAAAGCAAGTGTTTGATAATTCTAAATTTTTAATAATGGTATCTTTAGGGGACTCAATATTGACTAGTGAAGCTTTATCAATCAGTCCTATAAAGCGGTGATCATCATTTTCGACGATAATGTGATTGATTGATTTAAAAGTCATAATACCTAAAGCTAATTCAACATTAGCATTTTTATTGACAGTATATACGTCCGTTGACATCATGTCATATACAGTAAGCTTCTCAGAAATGCTACTATAGTAATGCGACAATGGTTGAGTTACAACTTGTGTCCACTCTCCTACAGGTATATTTTCTTTTTGTCTTTTTAACCCTTCTTGGACCAGTATTTTTGAAGCTAGCGCAGGTTTAATTGACTTTTTTAACTTACGGAAGTTCCGAATATTCCATTCTGCACCTGTTTGTTCATTTAAAACGCGCTGTTCTATAATAGCGAGATATTTGCGGATATCTAAATCATCAACACCCATGCTTTTTAGACCTCTCTCGGAGGCGGGTAAAAAATGATCAAGAATTAACGTTTTTGTTGGATAGTACTTACCTCTGTAATACATGACTGAGTTTAGACCAAACCTGGCAGCCGAATAAAAATTTTGCTTGTAAGCTCTGAAGTCTTCATCTTTCCAAAAGTTATTTTCCTCCGGTATGGCCTTCATCATACCTGTCCAAAAAGCCTGATTAGCTATCTCATCAACAGGTGTAGGCCCAGAAGGTAAGTAACGACATTCTATTCTAAGGTGAGCAACATTATCAAATACACCATAGCACATTCTATTCCATGTATATGTCGTGCCAGAATGCAGGCGTACTGAGTCTAAAGATGGTACTATATCTCTGCTTATTTCATCAAATGGATCATCTCCACCTGATCCCCTAAAAACTAAAGGAAACATAGATAAGTCATTTTTCCATATCTGTGACGCATTACCTTCCTGCCAGTCATGACCAAAATATACTCTTGGTGACTTCTCCCTATAGTGCGTATTAAAATTCCTGGTATCCAGACTTTGTTTGAAGATGGCGATTCTGGTTTCGTTCCATAGTTCCTTTCCAAAGAGTAGTGGAGAGTTAACGGCAGATGCAAGAACAGGACCTGCAATCATTTGCGACCAGTTATGATATTTATGAAACTCATAAGCATTTATCTGAAGATGGACTTGATAGCTAGTATTGCATGACTCGATAAGAATGTCTTTCATGTTCATCTGGAGATCGTCCACGCCTTGAAGATAAATAGTAAAATCTTTCTTCCTGATCTTCCTTAGCTCTTCAGATAATATCTTATAACGCTTCTCTGGTGTCATGTAGGTATAATCCAGATGCTCTCTGACTATAGTGGGTAAAATACCTGTAAGAAAAATATTGCCACCATGCGATTCTGCTATTCGATTAGCTTTAGTAAGAAAGTTTTTTAAATGGTTCTCCATTAGTGAGAAACATTGGCCGTGAAGTGGCAGAGGATCAAGATTGACTTCGAGATTAAATGTGGCTAGTTCATTCGTAAAGTGGTCATCATCAATGGAGTCTAATATTTCATGACTAAGTGAGACTGGCGAACCATTGTTGTCGATAATAACCATCTCTTGCTCAGCACCGATCGTCTTATCACCGCTGCTTATAAGTTGATTATTAAGCATAAATTCAAAAGCTTCTATATCCCTGAGTATATTGCTGTAGGACTGATTGCGTTCCTCTTCCGAATTTATCTTATTAACTCTAAAGTCCCCCATAATCTTAGCGGCTAATTTTACTAATGAATAAAATTAGAAAGAAGAAAATGACCAAGGCATGACATCAATCATGGCTTGAACCAATATTTATCAATTATAAAATGATGGGTAAAAGATAAGAGTGGAGCTGGCGGGAGTCGAACCCGCGTCCAGAGAAAGCGACTGAAAGCTTTCTACATGCTTAGTCTTTGATTAGATTTTCGAGTCCAGATACGGTTCAAAAACAGACCATCTGCACCTTAATCTCTAAAAGTTTCATCGCCGTGGCAGAGATCATCCACTTTGACTAGCCTGAGGGTTTTATGATATGCGGCAGCGCTGTGTATCAGGCATCAAGCGCGCGGCATAAAGGCTTATCTAATCCTTGATTAGGCAGCCAAGGCGTAATTGTTATCGCCAATTATAGTTTAATACTCATTTGTTAACGGAGTGAAATAT
>SLDF01000160.1 GCA_007125435.1 Saprospiraceae bacterium | reverse complement strand
TTGCTTTTATATTTTTTATGGCATTCGTGAATCTCCTTCGTCGATTTTAACCCTCATTACGAATTTCCAATACATAATTCGGGTTCAAAGTAGGGTTATTTCTGAGCATGCATCAGCGATGTGCAGTGATCAAGAGCGATAGCGAGTGAGTCCGCAGGACCGAGCGAACAGCGAGTCACGAAACGTAGCGACCCGAGGACAGCAGGACGAGGGTGATGCCCTAAGCAAAAAAATAAAATGGATACCTAAAAAATTACAGAAGAAAGTAAGGGAATAACTTACCGAAAATAATTGCGTCCACTAAAAGCGCCTAATTACTTTTAACAGTAGTGTCATCGTCAACATTCTTTTTATTCTTCCACCACAAATAGCCTAATGTACCAATGACTATATAAGGCGTAAAAAATAGATACAGAATCCCTTTATTTAGGCCTTTACCTGCTGTGCCACCGGCCTTGAGATTAGATTCAGCACTAATTCTACACATAGGGCACTGTGCTTCAACACTCTCAGGCCATAAAAGTATAAAAGTGAGAAGTAATATAGTAAGTAATAGCGTTGCTCTTTTCATAACACAAATATAAACAGGAAAATATAACTACTAGTTCTGTAAGATACCTATTATGTAGAACCCTTAACAATTAATAAAACTAATAACAAGGATAAAGCATCAAATAGCAAACAGGACCGGTAATAGCAACATATAACCAAAATGGAAACACCCACTTGGCCAGCTTTCGATGCAAGCCATAAAAACCTGCCCATGAACGATTAAAGGTAAATAATATAAAGGGCAAACTAATAGCTGCTAAAACAATATGACTTATCAATAGTATAAAGTAAACATATCTTATAGCCCCTTCTTTGCAGAATGGTGTAGACTCAGAGGTAATATGATACACCACATAAGATAGAAGAAATACGACGCTAAGGCTCATTGCGATCAACATGAAACGCTTGTGCATAGCCATATTACCCTTCTTGATAAATAACAAGCCTACAATTAATGAAATGGCCACAAAGCTATTTAACAAAGCATGAAAGCCTGGTAAGATACTGAAATCGTAAGAAACATCAATGCTAACTTGCCTCATCAAAACAACTAAAATAAGCACTAATACCGAGGCTGTTACAGCAAAAACATCTAGTTTTCTTAACAAAGCCCTATTACCACTAGTATTATCAAATCTAGAATCCATAAGTCTATAAATTACTTTTTATAATTCGCGAGGAGACCTTCTTGTTATCTCTCTTTTTTGAGTTGGGGGTAGTAATACGGCAGTATGTGTCACTAAATCTTGCATACTGTTCTCATCATTACTTCTGTAATAGTTCCTAATTCTGTTCTGATTGTCGATCAAAAAAACATTAAATCCATCATTAGCAATAATCTCTAAAGCATTAGCCAGACTGTCCACAATAAAAATATGCTCGTAAAGACTTAAATCATCAATCAGTAATTCACTCTGACTACTTTTAACAAAAACAGCCACTTCCTCCGTGTTTTTAAACTGATTGTAGTAAGATTTTATGTTTTCAGGTAACTGATTATCTTTCAACAAGAAAAGCGTATTTACCCTATACGATTCCGATGGGAACGCAAATGAAACATTACTGTTATAGATGTAATTCAAACTTTCAACAGTCTCCTTGGGCTCAAGAGCAGAAAGTGCTTCTCTCCTAAACTCTATCCCACCTTTTAAGTAATACCACGATATTAAAGGAAATATAATGAGGATGACTAAGAGTAAAATTGGCTTAAAGTACTTTTTCATATGATTTACCTGATGATATTTAAGAGAGTAAACATCTATTCATGTATGTAGTTGACTCCAATAACTACATTACTGAAAATAATCATTGCGTCCCCCCCCCCTTTGTCTTAATCTTTCATAGGTCGATATGCGACAATATAAAAGCATCTAGAAGTTCAATAAAAAATGACTAAGATTTCAATCAATACTAAGATGTAATTCAAAACTTTTAAGTACTAGGATTTAAACTTGACAAATTGTATTTTTTGATTTTGGACATCCCTTCCACTTCGTTACAGGTCGCTATGCTCCGGGGCTCGCTATTCGCTCGGCCTCGATTTCGCTAATGGCTCCATCGAGTCTGGCTCCGCTTCTCTACGCCACCCACTCCGCAGCGCTGATGCATTACTTAATAAAGTATATCATTTTGAAATGGAGAGATATAATCATAAACTATAGTCGACAAAATAAAGTCAGTTACTGAACTATAAGCCTAAAAGTTTGAATAGATATCAGCATTTCGAATATAGAAAAGTACAAAAATTCAACTTAAGTCTAAGATCAAAGTATAATTATACAAACAAATCCTTACAGAATCAGATTACTCTTCAATGACCTTAACGTCACTTGACTGAGAAGATTCCGGAGGTGTGACTTGCATAACCTCTCTAGCATTCTTTTGGTCTATTTGTTCTCTACGATCACCCCAGCTGTTACCTTCCTGTAAGAAGGCAATAATCCCCCAAACCAATAGAAGCGTAGGTAGTAAGATTGATAATGTCAATCCTTTAACCTCATATCTTAAATGCATAAATTCATAAATGATGAAATAAGCCTTATAGAAACTCAGCCCAATCATTGCCGGATATATAATGATTTTAGGTAATGTAAAACCATCAATGATATGTCCATGACCTAATAAAGCAATAAGTACTTCCAAAACAGTCACAGCAGCAAGAAGCCACATACCTTTGAAAACAACCTTTTTACCTTCCTCGTAACTTAAACCCATGATATTATATTTTTAACTTTCTATATTAGATTAGAGAAGATAGAATACTAAGAAAACAAAGACCCAAACAAGGTCGACAAAGTGCCAGTAAAGACCAATCTTTTCAACCATCTCGTATCCATTCTTACGCTTAGCATACAAACCACTTGCTGCATTTATCATAATGATAAGTAAAAATAATACGCCTGAAAAAACGTGAAATCCATGAAACCCTGTTATGAAAAAGAAGAGAGCTCCAAATGCTTTTGGACCAAATTCTTGCTGCTTGATTTCTCCTGCCTCATTTCTATATGGCAAGTTCTGCCATTCGTCATCTTTCTTATGAATTAGATAAGGATCACCTGCAACAAAGGTATCACCTTCTTTTATATCGTGACCGTCGCCGGCTAGATACACGCCATTTTCAATATGTGTTCCAAAAGGGTTTTTAAGAATAGATACATGTTCCTCAGCTATTAGTGTATTCCACTCCCAAGCCTGACATCCCAGGAATGTAGCCCCACCTAATATCGTAAGGAACATCCAAAATACAACACCATTCTTATTTTCTCTATGACCTTCTTGCACGGCTCTCACCATAGTCACTGAAGATAATATTAGAATAAAGGTCATTACAGTCACAAATATCAGAGGCATATTGTGAAGACCTCCAGGAAATGTGCTGAATACAAAATCAGGCACCGGCCATGTCGGCATTGAAAATCTGAGCGCTCCATAAGCTATGAGAAAGCCCGCAAAAGTGAAAGCATCTGAAAGCAAGAAATACCACATCATCAATTTGCCATAACTTGCCTTGAAGGGCTCTTTACCCCCACTCCAGTCATCAGTTGACTGTACATCTTGATTTAAAACATTTGTTTCTGTAGCCATTCTAAATAATTTGTTTTGTAGATTACTTACTGTAATATCATAAACGACAGCAAATATATCCAAAGTAAATCAACAAAGTGCCAATAGTGAAGCACTAACTTAAATCTTAATTTTCTTTTATATGTAACTTTAAATTTCAATGCAAACGCATGAACCAAAGCAACTACCAAAGCACTAACACCTGCCAATACGTGAGCAGCATGAAGGCCAGATATTACAAATACAAAGGAACCTGCCGGATTACCTTTTAGATAAACACCAATCGACTCTAATTGCAACCATCCCTTATACTGGAAATAGACAAAAGCCAATCCCAAAATAAAAGATAGAACCATTAAAACCTTATAAGCTAATTCATTTCCCCTGGTAAAGCTAATGTATGAAATGTGTAAAGTGACACTACTAAATAAAATAACGGCAGTACTAATAAAAAACTCATTAGGCAACTGAAACTCTAACCAATTGCCAGCTGCTTGCCTTACCATGTATGCACTTGTTAAAGCTGCAAACATCATCAGTATACTAGCCATAGAAATCCATAGCCCAAATAACATCGGGTGGATCTTATTCCTAGTGTTCATCATGCTTAATCCTGATACTTCCATAATAGCATTAGTGATTTAAAGTTAAAATAGCACCTAATACAAAAGGTAAATACAAGAAAGAAGAAAACATTAACTTTTTAGCTGCCATATTATCCCCTCGTACGTAAAGTCTATATCCCATAAATGAATAAGCCAATGTAGATGTTGCAATTAATGCAAGTACTAAAAGATTAATGTGTCCCAGATAGTAGCCCAAAGCAATTAAAGGTAAAATCAGTAAAGTGTAAATGGTGGACTGTAAACCAATACCTCTATCCGGAGCATCTTCCTTAACTGGTACGAGCTTATACCCCGCCTTTTTATAATCGTTAAACCCGAGCCACCCAATAGACCAAAAATGAGGAAACTGCCACAAGAATTGAATACCGAAAAGCAAAAGCGCAAATGAAGTAATTTGTCCTTCAAAAGCAACAGCTCCTATTAAAACTGGTAATGCACCAGGAATGGCACCAACTGTCACAGCTATAGTAGAAACACGCTTTAAAGGTGTATAAATAAAAGCATAGGAAACCACAGCAGCAGAGCCGATAACAGCTGCTAAAGGATTAAATAAAGCCAAAATAAAAATTCCTATAACAAACATAAAACCCGCAGAAAGAACAGCTTCTGACACGCTCATTCTAGAAGCCGGCAGAGGCCTATTTTCTGTCCTGGTCATCAGTTTATCAAAGTCCTTTTCTAACACTTCATTCAATGCATTAGCAGAGCCTGTTATAAGAAATCCACCACTTGCCAGTAATAATAACTGCTCGATTGTAAAAAGACCACCTGATACAATAACAAAAGAGCAAACTGCAGAAAAGACTACAAACAAGTTAAGTCTAAACTTAACCAACTGCTTATAATCCTCTAATTTAGAGGCAAAAGCACTTGTGGAAAAAGTATAAATTAACCTTGATATCACTTTAATTTGAATTTATGCCTGTACTTATTGAAAGAGAATAAACCAGATAAGCGATGCCTGATTTATTCTCTTCTAATATTACTAGCTTTTATAATAACGAACTAATGTTCTTCCTCACCTTCTTTCAATGGTTGAATTTGCGAAACATAATCTGCTCCTTCATCATTCTTACTGTAATCATAAGCCCATCTGTGGACTGTTGGTATCTTGCCAGGCCAATTACCATGAGTTGCTTCTATTGGTGTTGTCCATTCTAGAGTAGTTGCTCCATATGGATTCTTATTAGTCATTTTTTTACCTTTCCAAATGCTGTAAAAGAAGTTGACTATGAATAGAATCTGTAGTGCAAAAACAACTATCGCAGCAATGGTAATGAAGGCATTCATCGCTCCAAAATGACTGAAAGCTTCGAAAGTGTCAAACTGATAATACCTTCTTGGTACACCTGCAATACCGATATAGTGCATTGGCCAGAATACAGCATAAGAGCCAATTAATGTACCCCAGAAATGCAGCTTACCTATTTTCTCATTCATAAACCGTCCAAACATCTTAGGATACCAGTGGTAGATACCTGCAAACATTCCAAAGAAAGCAGCAACACCCATAACAATGTGGAAGTGAGCTACGACGAAATAAGTATCGTGCATCTGGATATCTATCGTAGAGTTTCCAAGAAATATACCGGTAAGACCACCGGAAATGAACATGGAAACAAAACCTATAGCAAATAGCATTGCAGAATTGAACCGAATATTTCCACCATAAAGCGTGGCTATCCAGTTAAAAACCTTAACAGCTGACGGAACAGCGATAATTAGGGTAAATAGTACAAAGAAGTTAGATATGAATGGATTTACACCAGACATAAACATGTGGTGCGCCCAAACTATGAAGGATAAAAAGGCAATTGCTAAAATTGAAAAGACCATGGCCTTATATCCAAATATAGGTTTTCTTGCATGCACAGAAAGAACTTCAGAGACTATTCCCATGGCAGGTAGGATAATTATATATACCTCAGGGTGACCTAAGAACCAAAACAAGTGCTGGTAAAGCACAGGACTACCACCTACATAATCAAGTGCCTGCCCTCCTATGAATATCTCACTTAGATAAAAGCTTGTCCCTAATGATCTATCAAAAATCAACAAAAGGAAACCTGATACCAATACTGGAAATGATAATAATCCAATTACTGCGGTAATCAAGAAAGCCCAAATTGTTAATGGCATTCTCCATAATGTCATTCCTTTAGTCCGAAGGTTTAATACAGTTGTTATGTAATTTATACCTCCGAGGAGAACTGAGACGACAAAGAAAACCAAACTAATTAACCAAAGTGTCATACCTGCACCAGATCCTGATGAAGCTTGTGGTAAAGCACTTAATGGTGGATAAGCAGTCCATCCTCCAGAAAATGGTCCTGTTGATACAAACAGAGAAGAAAACATTACAACTCCTGCAAGAAAAAAGAACCAGTATGATAACATGTTCAACAACGGTGATGCCATGTCTCTTGCTCCAACTTGCAATGGAATAAGCAAATTAGAAAATGTACCACTCAAGCCTGCTGTAAGAACAAAGAAGACCAAGATTGTACCGTGCATGGTAACCAATGCATAGTAAAACTCCGGGGCTAAAGATCCAACACCTGAACTGTTTAGGGTGATCCACTTTCCAAGGAGTGGTTTTAACCAGGCATAATTCTCTTCAGGAAAACCTAATTGCAGCCTAAAGATAATCGACATGGCTGCTCCAATGAAGGCCCAAAATATACCCGTAATTAAAAACTGTTTCGCAATCATCTTGTGATCCATACTAAAAATGTACGTTGTCACAAAATTAGATTGATATTTATCACCGTGATGATGGTCGTGAAAGTGATCATCAAAACCTTGCTCTTCTATGAGCTTTTCTTCATCGTATGTGGTAATATTTGACATTTTATATACTATTTAAGATTATTATTATATTATTCTGAAACTTACTACTCACTATCCATAGTATCATCGGCATCTTCCGTGATGTCCTCTTCAAGAGCATCGTCACCAGCTTCCTCTTTGATTGTGCTTTCATAGAACGATGTCTGTTGCGACAACCAATCTTCATACTCAGACTCTGAGACTATCCTTACCAATCTCCTCATACTATAATGACCAGAACCACACAACTCCGCACATGCTAATTCATAATTAAATGATTCCCAAAGTTGCTCTCCAGTTGGATCGTCTGCATCGGCTGGTACTTGATATTCTGCATAATTACGTAAAGACTCCCTATATTCTGCAGTAGTCTTAGACGGTGTAAACACAAAATAGGTAGGCATACCAGGTACAGCGTCCATCTTAACTCTAAAATGAGGTAAATAGAAATTATGCAGCACGTCCTTCGAAGTAATACGAACTCTAACTTTTTTTCCTACTGGTAAAACAATCTCATCGACCTTCATATCATCATGATTTTTCGGGTCTGACCAATCTTGTCCGAGACTATTTGTTGCAGAAATTAGTCTAAAATCTTTTTTACCTAAAAGACCATCAGGTCCGGGATATCTTACCTCCCATCCAAACTGATACCCTGTAGCCTCTATCTCTATGTAGTCCTCACCCTCTTTTACATCGGCCATGATATCATTCCAGGCTATTAGGCCACTAACAACCAAAAATGTCATAACAACAGCAGGAGCCGCAGTCCAAATCATTTCTAGCTTATTATCATGAGATATATAGAGTGCTCTTCTACCTTTCTTTTCTCGAGCTACGTAAGCTAACCAAAATAAAGCGACTTGAGTGATTACAAATACGATTCCTGTCGCTATTAAAGTAATATTGAACATAAAATCGATTGAACCACCGTGCTCTGATGCAGATTCATGCGGACCATAGCCCAGCATGTAATTCTTGTAATAATATGCGGAAACAATAGTCAGTACTAAAAAGCCAACCATGAATACCACAAGACCTTTTGCTGTACGGTCATTTTCTTTTAGATAGCGGTCTTCTCCTCCCCTAATTTTAGAGGCTAGCTCGCTAATCTTGCTCACTTGAATAGTGACAACAACCAATAAAGCAACACAAAATAAAATTATTAAACTTGTCATTTCTTTTTAATTTCTATCTTATAAATAGTCTACACATATATAAAGTTCTGTAAATCTATTATTATACGTGGTGATGTATACTCTCTTTTAAATAAGGATCATTTTGAGGCACAAGAGCTGCCTTTTCTAGCCTTGTATACGTATAGTATAAGAACAATCCAAGGAAGCCGATAAACGTACCTAGTTCCAACAAGCCCGGGATTGTAAAACCACTTGTAAATCCATGTGCATGTTCTCCTGCTGATTCCATTGCAGTATGTAAAACACCAGGCTTTATCATTTGGAAAAAGTCAAGCCAATGACCAAATAATAGAGCTATTGATGTTAACATTAGTGTACCTGTTTTTCTCTTTGTGTCATTTCGCATTAGGATGAAGAATGGTAATACAAAGTTTATGACAAGGTTACCGTAAAACAATACAGGGAATTCCTGAATTCTTGTCTGAAAATAGATGGTTTCCTCTCCAACGTTAGCATACCAAATTAACATATACTGAGAAAACCACAGATAAGTCCAAAAGATACTAAAGCCAAAAAGATATTTGCCAAGGTCATGTAGGTGCTCAGCACTAACCATAGAAAAATATCCTTTAGACTTGAATACTATTAACAATATAATAGTAAGCGCTAACATTCCTACTAACCAGCTCGCCGTCGAATACCAGGCAAACAAAGTACTATACCAATGTGCATCAACCGACATCACCCATAACCAAACTATAGCAGCGCTAGTAAAACCACCAACTGGAAGAAAGGCAGCACCCCAAATCTTCATTTTTCTATTAAAAGAAAAGTTCAGAACTCCTCCTTCGTTATCTTCGGCAATTGAAATAGAGCGAATTTTCTTAGCAAAGAAATACCATATACCTACAATCGCAATAGTAAAGATTGTGTAAACCATTGGATTTAAGAATGGAGCCTTGCCTTGCATGATAGGATCAGCAGCGACAGCTTCTGGGTCTGCCCAATGATATAAGTGGTGCCAATGACCAAAGATACCGGCAATGATAACTAGCATGAGCACTAATCCAACGATCAAAAACATTGAAAAAGCCTCCCAAATCCGCTTAAACGATGTATGCCAGCCGGAGTAAGCTAGCAACTTAGCAGATAAAATAAATATCGCTAAAAAGCCAATCCCCGTGAAATAAACGGTATTGTGTAAAAAATTAGACCAAAACCGAGAGTGGTATGGCGTGGAGTCCATGAAAAAAGACAATATTAAACATAATACGCCCAGACCAATTGCTCCTAAAAAGATCTGTTTTTCTTTTGATTCGAAAGTAAATTGATTCATACTACTACTATATAATATTCGAAAGTTCGTTTATCTATATTCAATCTAGTTGTTCTTAGCCAAAGAAGCACCCGGAACAGCGTAGTTGTCAAATGTGTTTGCTTCCTCTGAGTATTCTTTTTCCTCATTTTTTGCTTGAAGTGATCTAATATAATGTATCACTTGCCACCTTTCTTCATAAGATAGTTTATCCTTGTAGGCGCCCATGACATTATATCCGTGCATAATAGAGTGGTAAAACCTACCATTAGAGGCGGCAACAAACTCTTCATTCACTAAGTTTGCAGGTTGAGCCGGATAAACTCCGCCATCTTCCCTTACTAAATAACCATTACCATCCGCTTTGTCTCCATGACAGATACCACAAAACACCTCGTATAGCTCTTTTCCTTTTGAAAGTCCTTTCTCAGTAATGGGAAAAGGATTGTCTAAAATCTCCTTCATAGCAGCCTGACGACCTTCTTCAGAGTCTTCATAGTAATAAGGCACAAACCCACTTGTTGGAATGCCTTGATTTAATTCACTAAATCTAGCTGATGCCTCTAAGTCTGTAGGATTACCTGCCCCTGAATAACCTCTCGGGATTGTACCCTTTTGGGGCAATCTTGGTTGTACGTATTCGTGATACTCTTCTTCTGTCCCCCATGTATTGTAGCTATAATAATTGCTGGTGTTAATTTCATAAGCTATAGAATGACCCATATCCATCATATACTCACTACCAGTGCGATTACCTTCTGCTGGAGCACATGAACTTAAATAGATAAGCATTACGCTTACGAAACTTACTATTAAGACTTGTTTAATATTCATTTTTCTTAATTTCTTTTAGTTGAGTGATTTTGAATTGACTTCATCAGCACCCGTAGATTGAAAAAATCCTTTAAGCTTTTCAATTTCATCGTCGCCCATTCCATCAGTAGCGAATGCAATACAGAATTTATCATCGGTGATGCGCTCGTCTAATACTTCATTGTTAACTCCGGGTCCCATTCCGCAGATGGTATAAAATGTAACTACCATTCCGATACATGCGAATAATACAGTCAACTCGAAAGTGATAGGTATAAAAGATGGTACTGAAAAATATGGCTTTCCACCAAAAATAATCGGCCAGTCCCTGGTAAATACCCAGGTCATAAAACCAAAAGCAATAGTAGTCCCTATCATACCATAAATGAAACCTGCTATATGCAGTCTGGATTCACTTAATCCAAGTATAGGATCTAAACCGTGTACAGGAAATGGAGTGTAGACATCCATTATGTCCAAATGTTGGTCTTTAGCTTCCTTTACAGCCGACATTAATTCAACCTCATCGTTGTAAAGACCGAATAAAACCTCATTATTAGTATTGCTCATAATAGTTAAGCATTTATATTTTAATTAATGGCTTACTTCTTCTAAATTTTCAGGCTTCTTAGCCTCTTCTACGTGCTTTTCCAGGTATTGGTCACCGCCTGCTTTCAAAATTGACTTTATCTCAGCAATGGCAACGACCGGAGCTACTCTAGTAAACAGCAGATAGAATGTGAAAAATATTCCAAATGTGCCTAAGTATATACCCACCTCAACCCAAGTCGGTGTATAGTAACTCCAGCTTGATGGCAAGTAGTCTCTAGCCAATGTTGTGGCAATGATTACAAACCGCTCAAACCACATACCAATGTTTACGAATATTGACATAACAAATGTCCACGTAATAGACCTTCTGATTTTCTTAGACCAAAATACTTGTGGTGAAAGTACATTACAGGCCATCATAGCAAAATAAGACCACCAGTATATACCAAGAGCTCTATTATAGAATGCAAACTGCTCATAAATATACCCTGAATACCAAGCTATAAACAACTCAGTCAAATAAGCTACACCTACCATAGTACCGGTCAAAAGTATAACCTTATTCATGGATTCAATATGCGAAATAGTAATGTAATCTTGAAGGTTTAGTACTTTCCGGGTGATGATCATTAGTGTTTGAACCATCGCAAATCCTGAGAAAATAGCTCCAGCAACAAAGTATGGTGGGAATATTGTTGTATGCCAACCAGGTATCACCGAAGTAGCAAAGTCAAAGCTTACAATCGTGTGAACTGATAGTACCAACGGCGTTGCAAGACCTGCTAAGATCAAAGAGAGCGATTCCCATCTTTGCCAGTGTTTTGCTGACCCAGTCCAACCAAACGAAAGGATATTATAGATTTTCTTTCTGAAGCCTTTTGCTCTGTCTCTAACGGTAGCAAAATCAGGTACCAAACCAGTATACCAGAATAATAAAGATACCGTAAAGTACGTCGATATTGCAAATAAGTCCCATAGAAGTGGTGAATTGAAGTTAACCCAAAGAGGCCCTCTTGTATTAGGAACAGGGAAGAAGTAAAAAACTACCCAAATCCTACCAACGTGAATTCCTGGGAATAATGCGGCACAAATTACAGCGAAAATTGTCATCGCTTCTGCAGCTCTGTTTACCCCTGTTCTCCACTTTTGCCTAAAAAGCAATAAGATGGCAGAAATTAGCGTACCTGCGTGACCTATACCAACCCACCAAACGAAGTTGGTAATATCCCAACCCCATCCAATAGTTCTGTTAAGGTTCCAGGTACCAATACCAAAATAAATAGTCCATAAAATGGAAAATACACCAAATGCAAGAAGACCTGAGGCTACCATAAATCCAAGGATCCATGCTTTGCCCGGCGCCCTCTCTGTAGGACTACAAATGTCTTCAGTTATTTGGTGATAAGACTTCCCACCAGTTACTAGTGGTTCTCTGATCGGTGATACTACTGCACTCATATATTATAATGTATAATAGATTCTTAAATTAAGCTTCTAATGTTTCAATATCTTTGTTTCTATTCGTGACTTTCATCTGATAGCCTACTGAAGGTCTGACGTTAGTTTCTTCCAAAGCGTAGTACGTTGTTGGAAGATTTAATAGCTTGTTCAACTCGCTATCCTTATCATTCATATCTCCAAATACTATAGCTCCGGTAGGACAAGCTGTTTGACAAGCTGACTTAACATCGCCATCTTTCAACCTTCTTCCTTCTGATTTTGCTTTTAACTTACCTTCTTGAATTCTCTGTACACAGAAAGAACATTTCTCTATGACACCTCTGGACCTAACAGTAACATCAGGGTTAAGCACCATTCTTGTCAAGTTATCTGCATAGAACGGTACATCCTCATTAAATGGATCATTCTCATTTACAGGGAATAAATCAGCTGTTGTGTAATCTAACCAATTAAATCTTCTTACCTTGTAAGGACAGTTATTAGCACAATATCTTGTACCTACGCAGCGGTTGTAAGCCATCTGGTTTAAACCTTCTGAACTGTGATTCGTCGCTGAAACTGGACAAACATTTTCACAAGGTGCATTATCGCAATGCTGACACATCATAGGCTGATATACAACATTTGGACTCTCAGCATCTCCATAGTAATATCTGTCAATACGCATCCAGGTCATCTCGTGATGTCTGTGTACTTCCTCTTTACCTACTATAGGAACATTATTTTCAGCAACACAGGCTACTTGACAAGCACCGCATCCGATACACGAGCTGAGGTCAACAGCCATACCCCAATGGTGACCCATTTCAAACTGATCATCGTGACCTGGATATAGACCACCATCATTTAACTTTTGGTGGTGTTTTCTTTCATACTTAAGATCACTTACTCGATCTTCAAGATCATAAATATTAGCGCTTCTTAATACTGTTCTATCCGTCAAACTGCCCTGATAACCACTACCTAATGACATCAATGCTTTTTCATCAACATTAATGGTCTCTCCAGAGGCGTCAGTGCCCTTCACACCCATGGTGTGGTGATGTTGGACTGAAGCAAAAATCTTATCTTTTCCAACTTTATCAGAAACTGCTATATCCGTAGAAAAATATTGTGTATTACCATCAGCATCTCTATTCAAATACGGAAATACATTTTTACCAACGCCTGTACCTGCTTTACCTGATAACTCACGTCCATATCCAAGTGCTATGGCTAATGCACTCTGGACCATACCAAATTGGCGAACAATTGGTAGTCTAGAAGTTATTCCTTTTGACTCTACATCTACAAGAAGGCCATCTTCCTTAAGGTTATTAAAGTAATTGAACCTCTTTTTTCCATCCCACTCTAGAGGAATACACACATAGTTGTCCCAAACAACCCTCGTTACAGGATCTGGCATTTCTTGTAACCAAGGATTATTAGCTAATTCACCTGCACCAGCTCCTACTTTTTCATAAAAAGAAACTTCTAAGTCACTAGATGATACCTTTGTTACAGCATTACCTAGGCTTGAAACATCATAATTAAATGATGGGGAATTTCCGCTTGCAGGCTCTAAATGAATAAAGCCATCATGTAGTGTATTATCCCAAAATGCACGAAATGTGTTATAATTTGATTGCTTGTTGTAAACGTTATCTTTCCAATAAGATCTAAGGAAAGTGTAGTAAACAGCATCGCCTTCTTCTTCGACTTCAGGTAGAGCGTCTGCCCATGTCAAAAATGACTCTTCATATTGTCTAGTTTTGAATAATGGAGCAATAGTCGGCTGAATTAAAGAATAAACATTGGACTTTGGCTGCGCATCCCCCCATGACTCCAATGAATGATGTATAGGGCATACATAATCGCAAAGTGCCATTGTTTCATTTGGCATACCGGATAAACTTACCTTTAAACCAACCTTTTTAATATTCTCGACGAATTGATCGGCTTCTGGTAAGTCATATGCTGGATTTGTATTGCCTACTACGAATAAAGCATTTACATTGCCGGCTTTAATGTCTTCAATCAGTTTTACAACATCCTGGTCCTTACCTTGACGCTGCAAACTGTGATTATTTAGGTCAATGGTCTTGCCATAATTACCAAGCATATTATTAATACTATTGACCAAGATTTGCTCAGCGGTATTATTAGAGTTTGAAACTACTAAAGACCCTTCATCAGACTGAGCAGCTTCCATCAAGTCTTTTGCTACTAACTTTAGTGATGATTCAGCTTTTGCATTAGCGAATGATCCGCTTACATTTACTCTTGATCCTCCCATTTTTTCTGCTATAGCATTGTGCACTGTAGCTATGGCCAGACCCATCTCAGAAGGCTTTATAAGCACTCTGTGATCTGCATTGGATCCCGTCAGTGACATCATAGATTCTACAGCTACAAGTCTGTTCATCTTTGCATTTTCAATATCTCTGACTTTCCTGTTTTTTGCAAATTGATTAGAAAACTCTACTGGTGAAATCCATGTACCTAAGAAATCTGCACCAAATGTCAAAATAACTTTAGCTGAACTAAAGTCATATCCAGGTACACAAGCCTTGCCAAATGATGCCTCATTGGCAGCGAGTAAGGCTGAACTAGAGATTGGGTCATAAGTAACCACTTCTGTATTTGGATACTTTTCTTTAAACCTTTTTACAGCTGCTTGAGCACTTGGACTGATATTTGTGTTTTGAAGAATCCTGATGTTGGACTGAGCAGATAAAGATGATCCAATAGCCTCATCTATGTCATTCCATGACATTTCTTCTACTTCCGCATTTTCTTTTACCTGGCCTGGATACCTTAATCTCGCTGTGTCATACAGGTCTAAAACAGAGGCTTGAGCTCTTGCACTGGTGCCACCATTGGTGATAGAACAACTCCGATTCCCCTCTATCTTGATAGGACGACCTTCTCTTGTCTTTACCAATACAGGAACCCAATCACCGGCATTGAGGTATGTAGATGCATAGTAATTGGCCACACCTGGCACAATAGCATCTGGCTTGACCACGTATGGAATGGCTCGACGAATTGGCGTCTCACATGCTGCTGCAATAGTAGCTGCACCAAGACCAAAGCCTAAGTACTTGAGAAAGTCTCTTCTATTTGACTTCAAAGCACGCTCTGTACCTTCTTCTCTTGCCATTTCCTGCAGAGCCGGATTATCAAAAAATTCCTGTTGCTCCAATTGTCTGAGCTCTGGATTGTCTGTTAAATCTTCTGCGCTAACCCAAGCTTTATTTTGATTCTTCATAGATTATTCTGATTTATGAAAATAGTCCTTTGCAATGATTATATTAATAGTGACACTTTTGGCATTCAAGTCCGCCAATTTCTTCGACTGTCACTTTATCTCTTTTTCCTGACTTGATTTCTTCGTGATAACGCTCGTAGTTTTGGTAGTATTCATTATCAGTGAACTTTACTTCTGTCTGTCTGTGGCAATTGATACACCAGCCCATGCCCAGGGTAGAATACTGTCTTACGACTTCCATCTCTTCAATCTTACCGTGGCATGTCTGACACTCCACTTCACCAACAGCGACGTGCTGAGCGTGATTGAAGTATGCATGGTCTGGTAGATTGTGGATTCTTACCCATTCTATAGGTCCCTGAATCTTCTTCTTGACCTCATTTGTCAAAGATGTTTTGATACCTTCCCACTGCTCGTCAACTACTCTTTGAGCCTTTTCGTCAAAACCTCCTTCGTCTGCCATGTATTGCTCTGTAATCCACTCACGGAAGATTTCTTCTATTTGCTCTTCTGTATAGTTTTCATAATCGTCTATATACCTATCCGTGTTAGGGTCATAACCAATAGAGGCATATATCTTTGAAATCTCAGCCGTACCGTATTGGCTTCCTTTCTTGATGGCTTTATGACAATTCATACATGTGTTAGCAGCTGGGATTACTGCACTTTTGGAACGTCTCGCACCATCGTGGCAGTACTGACACTCTATACCATGAAGACCAGCATGCGTCTCATGAGAAAACTTAATCGGCTGATCAGGTGCATAGCCTTGTTGTCTTCCAAGGTTAATAGCATTATTAACTGTAGTAAATCCACCGAGTACAATTAAAGCAAATAAAACAAATGCAATAACACCTTTGCTGGTAAGTATCTCAAGTAAAGTTCTTTGCGCTTTTGGTTCTTTGCCATCTGCTTTCTCAGACAGGTATTCAAGGTTTGATAATATCCTTGCTAATACTACTGCAAGGAGTGCCAACACACCTAGTAATATAAAATAGATTGTGTTACTTGTTCTTGGTCCTTCTCCTCCGGCGCCTGCTCCACCTGCAACAGAAGTTTCTGAAGGCTGTGTTGACTTCGTATATTGATCATTGATGTAAAGAAGAAGAGACTCTATCTGATTGTCAGTAAGATTAGGGAAAGCATTCATGATTGTTGGCTGCCATTCATTCCAAAGCTCAACTGCTCTTGGATGACCATCAGCTATCATAGCCTGTGAATTTCTCATCCAACGGTACAAATCCTCTCGTGGATAATCTGCCCATCTCTCTTCCGTTCCACCAAGAGCCGGACCTGTGAGATTGTCCTTCATGTTTCTATTGTGGCAGGAAGCACACTGGTTGCGAAATAATGCCTTGCCCTCTTCTATGCTTGGTTCATCCTGGCTAAAAGCGTCACTTGGCGCTAGTAACATAAGAAAGAGCCCCAATGCAAAAATTAAAAGTCTATTGATGTTACACATGATTTGATATTAATTACACTATGTATAAAATGTATTGTCTATTATGGTTTATTGACATATGTCATAAAAACGTCAGCAAAAATACAATCCCCGCCATCATTTTTATAAATATTTCATCTAGTTAGAACTATTTAGATTGTTTCTAAATAAACTCCATATTTCAAACAGCAACCGGAGCTTTTATATGTGGGTGATAATCATAGTTTTCTATACTAAAGTCCTCGTATTTGAAATCGAAAATGCTTTTGACATCCGGGTTAATTTTTATTTGCGGTAATGTCTTTGGTTGTCTAGAAAGTTGCAATCTGGCTTGTTCAAAATGATTACTGTAAAGATGTACATCACCAAAAGTATGTACAAATTCCCCGGGCTGCAAGTCACATACTTGTGCCATCATCATGGTCAACAAAGCATATGATGCTATATTAAATGGTACGCCAAGAAAAACATCGGCTGACCTCTGATACAATTGACAAGAAAGCTTACCATCTGCAACATAAAACTGAAATAAACAGTGACAAGGACTGAGCGCCATCTGATCAAGTTCACCGACATTCCAGGCATTGACAATGATGCGTCTAGAGTCAGGGTTGTTCTTAATGAGCTTTACAGCCTGACTGATCTGATCGACTGTAGTACCGTCTGCCTTTGTCCATGAGCGCCATTGTTTGCCATATACCGGACCAAGGTCTCCATTTTCATCAGCCCACTCATTCCAAATACGTACCCCATTATCTTGTAAGTATTTGATATTGGTATCGCCATCGAGGAACCAAAGTAATTCATGTATGATCGACTTGGTGTGCAACTTTTTAGTGGTAACCATAGGGAAGCCATCAGAAAGATTGAATCTCATTTGATAACCAAAGACACTTCTTGTCCCCACTCCAGTCCTATCACTCTTATCTGTCCCATGCTCAATAATGTGGTCTAAAAGTTGTAAATACTGTTTCATAACACTCATATTTATCGACAAAATGATGTAGGAGGCATTCAATAAAATTAACCAAGATACCAGAGTATCATGGAAGAGAACCTATCTCTCAGTACAACATAATTTCTAAATGCTTACTACAATTTTTAAAGTCTCATAATCATTGAAAACGCTAATCTAATTGGATGGCAATAATCAAGCTTTTGATAATGTACTTTCAACATAAATTACCGCCACTAAATGTATCCGAAACAAAGATATATATATTTTACATATATATTGCTGCAAGATGTATAAATACGAATAAAAAAATAAGTGAAGGATAAAGACAGGGACATATTAATAATAATAAATAACCGCTTAAAAAATATAATCACCTGCTCTATCCTAAAGGTTCCTACCGCTTCAGTGCTGCGGAAGGGGCCGCAGTGACAACGAAATTGTCCGTAAGGACCGAGCGAACAGCGAGTCCTAAAGATTCTAAAAATGGCCATCTTAATGGTCCCAAGTCAGGTGCATTTCTAAATGTCGATTTTACTTCAGTCTTGCATCAGCGATGTGTAAGGGTGGCGACGCAGGAGCCAGACTCAGCGTAGCAATAGCGAAGCTGAGGCCGACCGTCCAGGGAGCCCTGGAACGTAGCGACCGCGCGACGCAAGGAGCGGGGTGATGCCCAAAGAAAAGAAAGTATAATTATACAAATGGGCGTGAGGAAAACCTATATTTGACCAATGTGTTATCTATAAAAAATATCGTTATGGCGTACAAGAGTATGTGGGATTGTGTAAGGGATCTGGAGAAACATGGAAGACTTGTCAGAGTGCAAGAGGAGGTCGATCCCAATCTGGAGATGGCAGAAATACACAGAAGAATTTTTGAGGCTCAGGGACCAGCGATTTTGTTTGAAAAGGTCAAAGGAAGTCCATTTAAGGCCGTATCGAATATTTATGGCACTTATGAGCGTACAGATTTTCTTTTCAGAAAAACGCTAAGTCGGGTTCAGAAAGTCATAGAATTAAAGGCTGACATTGCCAATCTGGCAAAGCGACCGACGAGGTATATCGGTGCACCACTTACAGCGCTGACCGCCTTACCGATGCGATCCATAGGTCGTGCACCCAGTATGTATGGTACGACGACTATAGATCAACTGCCTCAAATCAAATCTTGGCCGATGGATGGTGGTGCCTTTATCACCCTCCCTCAAGTGCTAACGCTTGACCCTGACAAACCCGGTGTAATGAACTCTAATATAGGTATGTATCGCATACAGCTGAGCGGTAATGCATACGATATGAATACAGAAATAGGTATGCACTATCAGCTCCATCGCGGTATCGGTGTTCATCATGAAAAGTACAATCGAATTGAAAAGCCTTTCAAAGCCAGTATTTTTGTCGGCGGACCGCCATCTCACGCTTTTGCAGCCATCATGCCTCTGCCTGAGGGTTTATCAGAGTTGACATTTGCCGGTCTGCTGGGTGGGCGACGGTTCAGATACAAACAAGATAATGGTCACATCATCTCTTGCGATGCGGATTTTGTCATCACAGGAGAGATACTGAAAGGCGTCAAGAAACCTGAAGGCCCATTTGGAGACCATCTGGGGTATTACAGTCTGGAGCACGACTTTCCGGTGATGAAGGTCGATAAAGTATACCACCGGAAAGATGCACTTTGGCATTTTACTGTAGTGGGTAGACCTCCGGCAGAGGATTCCAGCTTTGGCTATCTGATACATAAAATGGTCAAAGAGTTGACACCCGGTGAGTTTCCCGGTCTGGTCGAGCTCAACGCTGTAGATGCAGCCGGTGTACATCCGCTACTACTGGCCATCGGAAGAGAGCGATATATGCCATTCAGAGAACAAAAGCCAGAAGAAATACTAACCATAGCCAATAGAGTACTTGGAAGTGGGCAGACCTCTCTAGCCAAATACCTCTGGATAGCGGCCGCAAATGATGACCCATCCATCGATACGCATGATATTGCTGATTTCTTCAGACATATGCTGGAGAGAGTAGATTGGGCAAGAGACCTTCATTTCCAAACCAAAACAACAATTGACACATTGGACTATTCCGGATCGGACTGGAATGCAGGTAGCAAGGTTGTCGTAGCAGCATGCGGCCCTAAGATGAGGACTCTGGCATATGAGTTACCAAAAGATTTAAGATTGTCTACAGCATTTACTTCTGCACATATAGCACTGCCGGGAATAATTGCCATCAGCGGAGCTAAGTGGAACAACCAGGAATCTGCCTCAATGGAAATAGAAGCATTGGCTCAGGTATTAAAACCTCAAGCTCTCGCCAATTGGCCGCTTATTGTCATATGCGATGATGCAGAATTCACAGCCAAGACAGTGAATAATTTTGTTTGGGTTACTTTTACGAGATCAAATCCATCTCATGATATATATGGTGTTGACGCGTTTATAGAGTATAAGCATTGGGGATGTATGGGTCCTTTAATCATTGATGCTCGAAAGAAAACACACCATGCACCAGAACTGATACCTAACAACGCAGTTAGTAAGAAGGTCGATAAATTATTCTCTAAGGGTGGAAGTCTTTATAAAATGCAATAAAATAAATATAGGCTATGTCCAACACATAGAAACCTCCATACTTCCATGGATTATTTATCAAAAAGTCTTCTTAAAAAATAAAAGCTAATCTACAGAGACTTATGTGATCCGTCACAAAATCCTGGGTTGCTGGTTTGTTTGCAAGTGCAAAAGAAAACTTTCTTGCTCTCTTCTGCCTTTATCATTGTCGGTGTGTAATCAGTTGACTTATGGGAGCCGTCGCAGAAAGGTTGATTACTGGATTCTCCGCATGAGCACCAAGCATATACTTTACCTGCTTCTATATCTATGGCTATTGGTGCTTTTCCTGCTATTTTTGGTGTTGACATGATTTTTACTTTTATTAAGGTAAATCGAAGATTGCCTCAATTGTTTAGTTCTGGAATAAACTTTTTTACAAAAAAATGACCTACTATGACCGCTGGAGAGACACCATACTAAGGCACATGTGCTTACAATATACTTGTAAAGAAAATTTCAAGAAGGGTGTTACATAAAATTAGCCAATGAGCTCCTTTTGATGCTGAATAAATGGTAATTTCCTAATGCGTACACCTGTTGCAGCAAAAATGGCATTGCCCACAGCCGCCGGAATAGGCGGCAGTCCAGGCTCACCCAATCCTTGAGGATCAAAGCCACTATCTATAAAATCTATGACGACCTCTGGGCATTCGCGCATCCTGATCATACGGTGCTTGTCAAAGTTGGTAATATTTGCTTTCCCCTCTTCTATCTTCAATTCCCCATATAGTGCATGTCCCAGACCATCAATGATGCCTCCTTCTATCTGTGTCTCTGCCCCACTCCTATTGACCACTATGCCGCAATCTACGGCACAATATACTTTCTTGACCTTAATATCATCATCTTCGATGGCCACTTCTGCTACTTGTGCTACATATGTGCCGAATGAAAAATGAGCCCCAAAGCCTCGATACACTCCTGATTTTTCACTGAGTCCCCATCCCGACATTTGCTTGACTCGATTGATAACCCCTATGTATCTACCAACATCATAATCGACCTGAACATCTTCTTTATCTTTAGCACTTGCAAGCAATTCGAGTCTAAAATCTACAGGGTCTTTTCCAAGCTCATGCGCTACTTCATCCAGAAAACACTCCTCTGAGAATGCAATAAAATTATGATTAGGTGCACGCCAGGCACCAATTGTGACATCAGAGTCTAACTGGTGATAGTCCACCTGAAAATTTGGGACAGCTCCTGCCGGAAAGTTATTTTCCCGAGTACCATTACCTGTATTAATGGCTGCTGACCTTAGATGCCAGCCCATCAATTGATCATCCTTGATAGCGGCTTTATAGTTATACATGCCTGCCGGTCTGTACACACCGGCTGTCATATCATCCTCTCGTGTCCAGACGACCTGGATTGGCAGTTTGGTCATTTTAGAGACCATAGCAGCATCTTCTACAAAGTCCATGTACAATCTACGTCCAAAGCCGCCACCCATCCTCGTCATATGTACGTCAATTATTTCTTCTTCTACTTCGAGCTTATCGGCAATATGGGTCCTCGCTCTGGCAGGCAACTGTACCGGACCATTAAGTTCGATATGATCATCTTTCACATGGGCGAAAAAGTTCATCGGTTCCAGACAAGCATGGGGTAAAAAGGGACACTCATAGGTCGCTTCAAGTACTTTATCCGCGTCTGCTATTGCGCTTTCCACCTGTCCGTCTTTCCGCTTCGGATCATTGGACTTTCTATTGATCAAGTTTTTAAAGTCAGCTGTGTGTTGCTCTGATGATTCCAGTTGGTCATTTGTCTTCCACTTTATTTGAAGTGCATCTCTTCCCTTCTTGACAGCCCATGTCGAATCTCCAATCACTGCCACCTTATCATCAAAGGATATGACTTTATGGATACCGGGCATGGACATCGTCTCACTATCGTCATAGCTATCCAGCGTCTGTCCAAAGGCAGGAGGACGCACTACCATAGCATACTTCATACCTTCTCGCTTTGTATCCAGACCAAATAGAGGTTGACCGGTGATGATTTTGCGGTTGTCTACATTTTTCACAGCCGTGCCAATAAGCCTGAAATTTGCTTTATCTTTTAATGGAACTTCATCGGGCAGATCTATGTCAGCAGCGGTATTGACCAGCTCTCCATAGTGGGCCTTCTGGGCTGTGCCATCGTGGTAAACATACCCATCCATGGTGCGGCAGTCATCCATTGGGACATCCCACTCTTGTGCGGCAGCAGCCAACAACAAGTATCGTGCAGATGCACCAGCCTTTCTGAAAGGCAACCAGGCTTCTCTAACTGATCCACTGCCTCCGGCCACTTGTCTGAAAAAGTTATCTGTATCCAGTGGTGCTTGTTCCACTATGACTTTATCCCAGTCCATGTCCAGTTCCTCTGCCACTAGCATGGGCAATGCTGTTTTTACCCCCTGCCCTATTTCCGGGTTAGGGGCATTTATAGTGACTACACCATTTGTAGCTATCTTGATATAGGCATTCATTTCTTTGAAACCATCAGCTTCGCCACGAGGGTCTACAGGCTTTTCTTCCTGACCACAACTGCTAAGCCATGTCGCTCCAATGACCAGCCCCCCACATGCTGCCGTACTTACTTTTATGAATGTCCTTCTATTTAATGTATGATTTGCCATTTTTAATGATCTATATTGAGAATGAAATGATTGTTTTATATGCCACTTTTACATCTTATCAGCAGCTATTTTAATTGCTTTTTTTACTCTATTGTAGGTGCCACACCTACAGATATTGCCATGCATTGCTTCTTCTATAGCATCATCGGATGGTGTCCTATTCTTATTGAGAAATGCTACCGCCGTCATGATTTGCCCGGCCTGACAATAGCCGCACTGTGACACATCTGCTTCATCCCAGGCCTGCTGAACCGGATGATCACCCTCCTTCGAGAGCCCTTCTATCGTCACTATCGACTTATCCCCTACTGAGGATATCGGCATGGAGCATGAGCGCATAGCCTCTCCGTCCACATGCACTGTACAAGCTCCGCATTGGGCTATTCCGCAACCGTACTTCGTACCTACAAGCCCCAGACTATCTCTTAATACCCACATGAGTGGTGTATCCTCATGCACCTCTACGATGTGACTTTCGCCATTTACCCTGATATTATACTCCTTCATATTTTAAATTTAATGTCATTCTCGATTGGCCTTTACGCGATCACAATTTTTTATGTGTAAATCGATCAAATATAATGAATAATATTTCAAACACCAATAATTGTTCCCTGTTTACTAGAATTACAGATATAATGATTCAAGCCCGAATAATCCATTAGAAAATCCATACAAGCCACCTATTCAATAGCAGAAGGCGGATATCACGGCTTCAACTGGCTGCTGATTAAAACGCTTAATAGATAAAATTCCTAAAGCTTTTACACATGTCCAAGTCGTTGTTCCATCGGGTGGTTATGTCATAGCCTCTATTTTATTGTTATTGTCTTGGGCATCACCCTTTGGGTCGCTATTGAGAGTCTGAAAATAGCCATCTTAATGACCCCAAGTCTTGCTCTTTTGAGCAATCTCTTCGAAAAAAAATACTTATGTAGCTTAGGCTATGCGCGTATTTTTTATTCTTCGATCTTACTCAAAATAGCTGTGACTTAGATCATACGACGACTATTTTCAGACTCTTTCCAGGGCTCCCTAAACGGTCGGCCTCAGCTTCGCTATTGCTACGCAGAGTCTGACTCCTGCGTCGCCACCCTTACACATCGCTGATGCATAAATCGAAAACACGATATTTTGATATGCACCACATTTAGAACAATAATATTTCAGTTTATTTTAAGTTTTATTTAACTTGTCGTTAAACAAATAATATTCCGAAAGTTCTTTAACTAGGTAATGTCCAGATCAATTTACATCAATAAAAACCACACTAAGAATTGTTTTATAGCAACTTACGCATACTGATTAACAAAAATATAAAATATTTATGTTATTATAACCAACGATACCACTGTTTTTCCGTTTAATCATCTGACTTCAATAGTTAAACAATTATACATATTTATTCACTTAATCAAAATTATTATTATGAAGCGTTTTTCATTTCGATTTTTACTCATGGCTTTTCTACCAATATTCATAGTAGCATGCAGCAGTGACGATGACGATGATATGGATATGGATGTTCAGCAGAATATCGTGGAGCTTGCCTCTGATACAGAATCATTGAGTACACTTGTAGCAGCTGTTGTGAGAGCAGATTTAGCAGCAACTTTAAGTGGAGCGGGTCCGTTCACCGTATTAGCTCCGACTAATGACGCTTTCGAAACTTTCTTGCAAGATGCTGGATTCGCTAATCTGGAAGAAGTGCCCGTGGATGTGTTGACACAAATTCTACTCAATCACGTTATCGCAGGAGATATTCGCTCCACTGACCTCAGTACAGGATACGCTTCTACCCTTGCTGTTTTCCCGGACAGTGAGAACAATCTAAGTTTATACGTTGATACAGAGGGAGGCGTTACATTCAATGGTGTATCAAATGTATCAACAGCAGATGTAGAAGCTAGCAATGGTGTAGTACATATCGTAGATGCAGTAATTGGATTACCGACAGTTACGACTTTTGCGGCATCAAACAGTTTGTTCGATATATTGGTACAGGCACTTACAAGATCTGACTTGACGACTAATTATGCTGAAGTATTGAGCGGAGACGGTCCATTTACAGTATTTGCACCGACTAATGCTGCTTTTGTTGCCCTGTTAGAGGAGCTGGAGTTATCATCACTTGATGACGTGCCTGCTGCCTTATTGGAGCAAGTATTACAGTACCACGTTGTACCGGGCGCTAATGTGAGAGCAGGAGACTTATCTGACGGGCAGGAAGTTAATACTTTCCAGGGAGATAGTTTTACAATAAATCTAGGTGCTACGCCTAGTATAGTAGATGCGAGAGACAGAACTGCGAATATAATTGCCACGGATGTACAAGGCGTTAATGGTGTTGTACATGTTATTGATAGAGTCATTCTACCGGGTGAATAAGATGCCCTAAAAAATACATACGACTTTGCAATAAGCCAATTCACTTTCGTGTGGGTTGGCTTTTTTTCTTACTGAATGCCTAAAACCTATAGTTATAACCTACTCGAAGCACCTGAGTTTCGAAGAAGTCAGTTGATACGAAATCAAAGTCATTACCTCTCAGGTCATAACGAATCACTAGTGTATTGAATACATCCGAAAAATTAGCAAACAACTCACCTCTTCCATTCTGTATCGATTTTTTATAACCCATATCTATAGAGAATCTTTCGTCAATGGTGCCTTGGGGCACGAGATCCGGGGCTAAATAAATGACTGTCCATTGTAAATCTCCCCACTTACCGAGATTAAATGCTAAATTAAGCTTTGCATTGCCGGTGATGATATCACGTCTATCTCTTTCTAATACAGTCTCTACAGGATATAGATTGACTACAGAAAAGGCATCGATTACATTCTGATAGACATTGATATTAAAGTCCATTCTAAAATACTTCGATAGCCGCTGATTGAAGATAAGTTCAAATCCTGTATTGGTCCCAGATCCGGCGTTTTGATCTACAGATACCAACCGTCGATCATCGGGAAATGACGTAATAATGGTCGTAAGAATATTTGACAGCATTCTGTGGTAAGCTGCACCATAGATATACCCCTCCTGCCATGACAATTTGTATCCTGCTTCTATGGTCTGAGTAAACTGGGGTATCAGCGACGGATTACCAATGCGCAAAATCTCAGGATCAGCATATGTTGGAAATACCCTCAGGTTCTTTTCTTCGGGCCTGTCCACTCTCCTATTGTAAAATAGAGAGAGACGACTGTTGTCATTTATCAACCATGTTGCCCTTAGATTGGGAAATGGTTCAAAGTAAGTGAACCCATCATCGCTGTACACACTATGCCT
>SLDF01000118.1 GCA_007125435.1 Saprospiraceae bacterium | reverse complement strand
GGTGGCGACGTAGGAGCCAGACTCAGCGTAGCAATAGCGAAGCTGAGGCCGACCGTTTAGGGAGCCCTGGAACGTAGCGACCCGAAGGGTGATGCCCAAAGCGACAAAATGAAATACACCCGAGGGATATGCCCAAAAAAGTTTAAAACCGAATCGAGAGACATAACATTAACTTCACCTCGCTAAGAAATGCGGTGTATAAATGATAAAAAAAGATACTAATGGATAAGCCAGTAAGAGTAAGATTCGCGCCCAGTCCCACCGGGCCACTTCATATAGGTGGTGTCAGGACGGCCCTGTACAATTATTTATTTGCGCGCAAGCACGGGGGGCAATTTATATTAAGAATTGAAGATACGGATCAGGGACGATACGTGGAAGGAGCAGAACAATATATCACAGATGCGCTACACTGGTGCGGTATACATCCTGATGAAAGTCCAGATAGTGGTGGAGAATATGGCCCCTACAGGCAGTCTGAAAGGAAAGAAATGTATAAAACCTATGCGCGCAAATTAGTGGAAAGCGGACATGCTTATTATGCTTTTGATACGCCGGAGGAGCTAGAAGATATGCGCAATAGTAAACAAGCTCAGGGTGTCCACTCTCCGACTTATAATGCTGAAACCAGGTCGGAAATGCGCAATAGTCTTACGCTATCAAGTCCGGATAGTATGGATCTGATAGCGCGTGGTATGCCATACGTCGTAAGACTCAAAGTAGATCCCAATGAAGCCATTACATTTACAGATGCCATACGCGAAGAGGTGACATTTAACAGCTCGGAGCTAGACGATAAAGTCCTATTGAAGGCAGATGGGATGCCGACATATCATCTTGCTAATGTTGTCGATGACCACCTCATGAAGATCTCGCATGTGATCAGAGGTGAAGAGTGGCTGTCCAGTACTGCGCATCATGTATTATTGTATAGGGCTTTTGGTTTTGAGGATATGCCGACATTTGCTCACCTACCTCTCATCCTAAAGCCGACCGGAAAAGGTAAACTGAGCAAGAGAGACGGGCAGAAGCTGGGTATTCCTGTTTTTCCACTCAGGTGGGAGGATTCTGATCCGGCCAACAGATTTGACGGATTCAAGGACGTTGGTTTTTTGCCGGAAGCTGTGCTGAACTTTTTGGCCTTTCTTGGATGGTCGCCGGGTACAGAGCAGGAGATATTCAGCCTGGAGGAGTTGGTAGAGGCTTTTGACCTGAAAAGGGTATCTAAGGGTGGAGCAAGATTTGACTACGATAAGGCGAAATGGTACAATCAACAATACATCAAGGAGCAGGCCGACCCTCATCTGGCGGCAACATTACAGCCGTGGATCGATCAATCCGCTCATGACATAGATCCGGTCATTTTGACTGATGTCTGTAGGCTCATGAAGGAGAGAGTCGAGGTGCTTCCACAGATCATAGAAGATGGCTACTACTTCTTCACTGACGATATCGAGTATGACGAAAAGACGACGAAGAAGAAATTTAAAGAGGGTGTAGAGCAATGCCTTTTTGATATCAATGAGGCTGTTCAAAATCTGGAGGACTGGTCCGCTGAGGCATTGCAGACCGAGGTCAAGACCATAATAGAGCATCATGAGCTGGGACTGGGGGCTATATTGCCATTGCTAAGATTATCTATGGCGGGAACCCTGAAAGGGCCAGACCTATTTGACATGATTATTTTGAAGGGAAAGTCTGTTTTTAATAAGAGATTGCTTAGCTTTATATCATATGCTAAGGCATTAACAAATGCATAATAGTTTGGCTTGTACACTCTAGCCAACCTTCATCAGGTGGTACAAGTTTTAATAGTGCAATAACATATTAGGATTAACAGGTAAAGTAGACATACATGGGAGACAAGAAGAAAAAACCAAAGCGTCCACTTACACATGAAGAGTTGAAGGGATTTGATATCCAGATCAATGCTTTTGGTCAGGTCAAAACCTCATATGATGTAGAGAAGCTCAATAAGTTTCTGGACGTACACACGGAGGATAAAAAACTAATGGATAGAAAGTCCGAAGAGGAGTGATATATATAGATCGAAAATAAATGATTGATCTGTGGCCTTACTCGTGGAGGTCTTTTTGTATTTTGGTAATTTTTACTTCGACACGCCTATTTAGTGATCTTGATTGCTCATCCGTTTTGTCTGAAATCAGATAATCAGGGCCGTGGCCTACTGTGGAGAGACGATTTGGCGCTATTCCTTTTTTGACGAGATAAGATTTAATGGCGCGCGCCCTATCGCTTGAAAGCTCGTATAAGAGTGATTTCTCGCCTATATGATCCGTATGGCCGCTGATCTCTACACCAATATAATCATGAGCCGACAATATATCCGCCAGCCGATCCAGCTCCATAAAGGACTGATCCAGAACAATGGCTTTGGACCGCTCAAAATAAATCGGCTTTAGACTGATCAGGGCATCTACTTGAAGAGGATCCAGAAAAAACGTTAGGTTGATGACATTTTCACCTTTTGCTGATATCTGAGCGGGATTTATGATTTTATCATGGCCGATGAAACCTTCTCTATTCGGACGTATTTTTACAAAGTCGCGAGCAACCAGTTGAAAGTCAACAGCGCCTTTTTGTGTACGCATAGTGCTTACTGGTTTTTCTTCTGCTAACAGGCCAAAAGAAACAGTCCCGTCTATTGGCTGGCCGGTCATAGAGTTGAACAGTTGACAATTTACAGTAATGGGCTTTGCTGTTTTTTCTTTAGGGGTTGGCGCAGCTTCGACTTTAGGAGCGATATCGGCAACCACTTGCTGATCTTCCTCCTGAGGCTCTCGATTCAGGTCGATGTCCAGATAGTCAAGAAGAGAGGCCTCTTCTGTTCGGTATAAATTAGAATCACCTTCTCTGATAGACGCAAAATACAACTGCCCTGATGCTTCATGCAAAAACGGTTGACCATCATCGAATGGAGAGTTAATCGGTGAGGGGACTGGCTTGGGCTCGCTCCAATTATCCCACCCATCTCCAATTCGCAGAGATACATAAATATCTAATCCGCCGTATCCACCGGGTCTGTCAGAGGCAAAGTAAAGCGTGCGATTGTCTGAGGCTAAATAAGGCGTAATATCTCTGTAAGGCGAATTGATTTGCGGCCCCAGATTCACAGGAGCTGACCATTTTTGTTCACTCAGCCTAAAGCTTACATAAAGGTCATTCTTGCCGATGCCATCACTGCGCAACATAGAGATTAATGCAATTTCACCGTCATTTGACAGATTCAAGTTAACCTCGGGGCTGTACTCTGTCATCTCATAAATATGCATGGGCCGGGGATGACTCCACGTGCCATCGGGGTATCTGGTCAACAAGGAAAAGCCCTTATACATGCTCCCATCCTGATAAAACTCATTAACTACAACAAACTGGTCATCACTTGGTGTCAATGAGCAAATGCTATTGGGCAGCGCACTGTTGGCCGGATAGCCCGGGTGGTCCAAAGCATCAAACTCACCTTCGACGCTTACTGCTATCCATATGTCTTGATTGAATGGAGATGTTAATGGGTCGTGATTGGGATCCTCTGTAATCTCTGTGTAGACCTCCCTGAGTAAATCGTCGTAATCTGTAGAACTCAGAAATGAAGTCACGTCCTTTCCTTCCTGATAAAGCGTCCTGTCAAACCCCGGATGGCCGACACGTGTGAAATAAAGGTATTTACCATCGCGACTGACAAGCGGATTGGTCTCATCGTATAAGGCAGAGTTAATCCTACTGGACAGCTTTTCTATCTTGATAGGGCCCTGAGCAAATGAACTTATGCCTACTGACCATGCAGCAAATACAATCAATATAATATGTACAACCTTCCTATCTAACATAATGAATTCCAAAATATAGCAACTATTGAACAAGGTGCTTACTGCCAAAAGCCTATAGCTGCCCGCATATGTATCGTTACTTATAATACGGGGTTAAACCCGTATTATGTATTAGAAAATCCTTGCCCGCCACCTGTTGATGGCAGCAGGCGGGTATTTTCCAATGCATAACCCGGGTTAAAACCCTTCCCGGTTCATATTATTGTTCAACTGCAGGACTTTATGAACTATCATGAATGCCTGTGAAATCAACAATACATGATAAATAATACTAAGATATAACCCTCACGTTTGCAAAGGTATTACTTTTATAAGTGAATTGAGAACTCTACTATCGTTTTTTACTTTTCCAGAATGCTGAGGCCAAAGAGAGCGTAATCATACTTAGCAGGATCTTCAGGGTCAAATGCCTTAAGTGCTCCGGTCAGTTCTTCTACGGCCTGCCAATCGCGTTGTTTCCGTTTTAACAGGCCCAATTGTCGTGCTGTTTTCTCTACATGAAGGTCTAGTGGGATCATTAATCCCGACAGAGGTATCCTTTGCCACAGTCCAAAATCAATGCCCTTATCATTGGGCCTGACCATCCACCTTAGGTACATGTTCAATCGCTTACAGGTGGATTTCCTGGCAGGTGTTGCCACGTGTTTTCTAGTCCGTTCAGGAGCTAAAGGGTCGTCAAAAAATAGATCGTGAAAATAAATCAGAGAAGATTTCGAATCAAACTGATCATTGTTTGAGTGTAAAAAAGCGTCTTCCAATGTGTCGTTGTCTCTGTAGTATGTCTGAAGCCAATGTAAGAAGTACAGCGTATCATCAGCTTGAAAAGTCCGGTGCTTAAAGTCCATAAAGTGGACAAGATCCTTTTCGCTGTGATTGACGATGAATTCATATGGAGAGTCACCCATCCTCTCCAGGAGCTCCTTTGATTTATTGATGATAGTAATGCGCTGTCCCCAGGCAAAAACTGCAGCAAAAAATCCTGCAATCTCAATATCCTGACGTTTGTCATACATATGGGGAATCTGTACAGGGTCAGATTGAATAAAATCCGGCGTACTGTACTTTTCGTATAGGTCGTCAAGAAGGGGTTTTAAAACTTTTTTACTTTTTTTTGTCAAAATCACCAACGGTTTTTATTTGAATGCCATCTATACCCATTAGAAACACTATAAATTATACGAGATGTCCGCTTTAATGACTTATGCACTCATACTTTTAGCCCTATTATTATTCAAGAACGCTGATAAACTGATCGTTCTGGACACTAAGTAAAACGACCAGACCGGATAATCGTTTTGCCAATTCCTCTTTTATCTTTCTCCATGATTTTCTAATGATCATGTTGTTGCCATCTGGTGTGAATAGTCGACACTTTTCCATGACCCTGTATTTCCCCAGCCACCTTGCACGCTACACGAAAGCGACAATTCCTTATTCTTTCTCAAATCAATTGCTCCACTAAAATCATCAAGGCTGCACCTGCACCAATACCCGAAAGGACTAGCCGCCAATCCCGATGTTTTATACCTATCCATTTGTCCAATAGGAAGTAGAGCATGAAGAAGATAGCAACAATCAATAATTGCCCAATCTCTAAGCCAATATTAAATCCAAAAAGCGGCGTCACAATGCTATCATCGCTACTTTGCAAGGCTCTGAAAAAATTGGAAAAGCCCATGCCGTGTATCAATCCGAAAAACAATGCAAACAAGTAATTGATCAGGTGGTTACGCTGACTATTTTTTACCAAAATATTACTTAGTGCCGTAATCATGATGGTAATAGGAATCAATAATTCTACTAAGTCCGCATCTATCCTCAAGACATCGAATGCTGACAAGGCTAATGTCAAGCTATGACCTACAGTGAATGCTGTTACCAAAATAATGATCCTCTTCCACTCCTGCCACTGATAAGCAGCAGCCAATGTGGTGATAAATAATATGTGATCCAGCCCCTCCACATCAGAAATATGCTCGAAGCCCAACTGCACATATAGACCAAACGGTGATGCCATAGGTTACATTTAATTCTTTATCAAAAATTGATTTGTCTGATGCAATCCCTGTAAAATTAAACTTATATTTGGACTTGACGAAATCCATTTCCTACCATGACTGATGAGACCGTACTTGAAAATCGCCGTGTGCAACGGATTGCCGTATACGCTGGTCTGGTTTTATTGATCATAAAGTTTCTGGCTTTTTTCATCACAAACTCCAATGCCATTCTTTCTGATGCATTAGAGTCCATAGTCAATGTCGGGGCAGGTGCCTTTGGCCTATTTGCCTTGCGCTTTTCGAGCAGACCCAGGGACTATGACCACCCCTATGGTCATGGCAAGATTGAGTTTTTATCTGCCGGTTTTGAAGGAGGACTGATTTTGCTGGCAGGCCTGGGCATCGTGGGCAAGTCCATTTACAACTTCTTCGAGCCTCAGGAGCTATCTCAGCTGGACATAGGTATTCTACTCGCCGGCGGAGCAGGTCTGATCAACTATATACTTGGCTTCGTTCTTGAGCGAAAGGGAAAGCAAAATAAATCCATAGTGCTTGTCGCAGGTGGCAAGCATCTGAAGTCCGACGCCTACACATCGCTAGGGCTTATATTGGGACTGGCTATTGTATTTTGGACAGGATACGTATGGCTGGACAATCTAGTGGCCATTGTGTTTGGTGCCATCATTATATACACAGGGTATAAAGTCCTCAGACAGGCTTTTGCAGGTATCATGGATGAGCAAGATCCCGAGTTGATCCAGGACCTTGTGGTCAACCTCAATAAAAAAAGACAGCCTGACTGGATCGACCTCCATAATTTTAGGATCATTAAATATGGCGCTAAGCTGCACATTGATTGCCACCTCACCATTCCCTGGTATTATACAGTTGCAGAGGCACATGACACTGTAGAAGATTTTGAAAACACCGTTTTTGACCTGGAGAAAAACACTTTGGAGCTATTTGTGCACACAGATCCTTGCACGCCATTCTCTTGCAATATTTGCCAGATCAAAGACTGTAAAGTCAGGCAGGAGCCATACATCGATAAAATTGACTGGAAACTTCAAAATGTGATAGAAAATCAAAAGCACAACTGGAGTAAAGAGGACAAGTAAATACAAAATCTTATTTCCTTTGAAGTGATAAAGATTGTAAGGGTTTTTATGTCTTTGGGCATCACCCTCCACTGCGTTGCGGGTCGCTACGTTACGTGGCTCACTCTTCGTTCGGCCTCGATTCCGCTTTATGCTGCATCGAGTCTGGCTTCGCATTCGCTGCGCCACCACTGCACATCGCTGATGCGAGCTGTAAGCTCCAAGCTTCAAGCTTCAAGATGAATAGGATGGGTTTTGCTTCCCTGTTCATCAGTCGTAGCTTTTGGCTATGCTTCATCTTCACAAGTCGTCTAAATCAAAACTCTCTTAGCTCCGGCTGATTTCAGGAGATATTAGATGTAGCCCGGTGATTAAACAAAATCAAGCGAAGTGCCTTATTTTGATGCCATTTACTCACGCTGTTTTGTTTTCTTTATTTGTGTTCGTGAATCTCTTTCGTCGATCTTATGCCGTAATAGTCGCCTGCTGCCATCGACAGGTGGCGGGCAGGGATTTTCTAATGCATATTTCGGGTTGAAGCACAGTCGAATAATGGTGATGTATTCGACGAATTGCAACAACTTACATATGCTAATGTTGTGATAAATGGTTGTACCTTTGTGCGCCATTACTGATAAGTAATAAAGACAAAATAGCGCGTCAGGCCCTTTAAACCGGGTTGAAATAAAGCAGACACCATGCAATAAAGACGATTAGAGACAACGAAAGCAATAATACTATCTAAATGAAGTCATCCTCCAATGGACATCTGGAGCACATCGAAGTCATCGGTGCCAGAGAGCATAACTTAAAGGATATAAATGTCAATATACCTCGGCATCAGCTGGTCGTATTCACGGGTATCAGTGGATCGGGCAAATCCTCTTTAGCTTTCGACACTATCTATGCCGAAGGTCAGCGGAGGTATATGGAGACGTTCTCAGCATACATACGTCAATTCATTGGAAAATTAGAGCGCCCGGATGTTGAGAAAATTGACGGTCTTAGTCCGGTCATATCTATAGAGCAGAAGACAACAGGCTGGAATCCCAGATCTACAGTAGGCACTGTCACTGAAGTTTACGATTTTCTTCGACTTTTGTATGCCAGAGCATCTGAGGCTTATTCCTATCTCACCGGCAATAAAATGGTGAAATATTCAGAGCCCGAAATCATGCAGAGAATTCAAGAAAACTTTGAAGGGAAGGCCATTATTATTTTGGCGCCTGTCGTAAAGGGTCGTAAGGGACATTACAGAGAGTTATTTGAGCAAGTCAGGAAACAAGGCTATACCAAGGTCAGAATCGATGGCGAGATCCACGATCTCAAACCGGGCATGATGGCAGACCGGTATAAAACGCACGATATAGAAGTCGTCATAGATCGACTCAAGCTATCCTCTGATAAGGAAAGTCGCTTTGTACAATCGTTACAAGTGGCATTGAAAATGGGTGACGGTCTTGTGCTCATACAGGAAAAAGATACAGGCGAGGTGGTCAACTTTTCAAAGCATCTAATGGACCCCGAGACAGGTCTATCATATGAAGAACCCAACCCCAACAGCTTTTCGTTCAACTCTCCATATGGTGCTTGTCCTAAGTGCGATGGGTTAGGAACCATACGCACAGTCGATATGGATAAGGTCATCCCTGATGATAAATTGAGCATCAGCAAGGGAGGTATTGCGCCTCTTGGTGAAGTGAGAGACAATATGACTTTCAAGCAACTGAGAGTCCTCACCAAGAAGTACAAATTCTCATTCTCCACACCAGTGCATGAAATACCCCGGGAAGCACTGGATATCATTTTGTATGGGGGCGCAGACAAGTATGGGATTCAGGTCAGATCAAAATTTGGTGACAGCTATGGTGGCAACATCCTGGAAGAAGGACTGGTGAATCAATTGGAGCGATGGTATGGCGACACCAGCTCTGAGAAGATCAGGGTATGGGCGGATCAATTCATGCGTCAGACGAAGTGTCCATCATGTCACGGTATGCGCCTGAAGGCTTCTTCTCTGAGCTATAAAATAGATGAAAAAAACATCTCAGAGCTAGCTATGATGGATCTGGCCACCCTTGGCAAATGGCTGGAAGGTCTGGAAGAGCGCATGCCTACCAAACAAGCAACCATCGCTGCTGAAGTACTGAAAGAAAT
>SLDF01000415.1 GCA_007125435.1 Saprospiraceae bacterium | reverse complement strand
TCTGCGCTATATTCGGCCTTGGACATAGTCCGTATTGCCAATGGTTCCAGTAATTTATACAGCTCATTTTTCTGAGACATTTTTGACAAATTATTAAAGGACATGGCAATCTGTCGAGGTGTGGACACATTCATCTTAATGCCAAGCTCTGATGCAAATGCAGCAAAGTCGGATACCTTAGATTGATCCGGCTTGTCGTGAATACGATATATGAATGGTATTGCCGGCTGTTCTTTATGCGCCATGAAGTGACTAACCTCTTTATTGGCCAAAAGCATGAATTCCTCGATCAGCATATGGGTGTCGATCCTCTCCTTTATGTAGACATCGATGGGGCGCCCCTCGTCATCCAGTCTGAACTGTACTTCATCCATAGAAAAATCAATAGACCCCTTCTTAAATCGATCCTTCCTCATGACCTTCGCCAATTGGTTGAGAAGCCTGAGCTCTTCGTAGAAGTCGCCCTCACCTTTATTAATATTTTCTTGCGCCTGTTCGTAGGTGAATCGGCGATCACTGTGTATGACTGTCCTGCCAAACCACCGGTTTTTCACCTTTCCCTTGTCGTCCAATTCGAAAACTGCAGAATAAGTCAGCTTGTCTTCATTCGGTCTGAGTGAGCACAGCTCATTAGATAGCCGCTCAGGTAGCATAGGTAGTACGCGATCGACCAAATATACAGAAGTCGACCTTTTATAGGCGTCCTTGTCAAGGGCTGTTCCCAGCTTGACGTAGTAAGAGACATCTGCTATGTGCACACCGATCTCCCAATTGCCACTGTCCAGTTTTCTTATAGACAAAGCATCGTCAAAGTCCTTCGCTGTCTCAGGGTCAATGGTGAATGTGGTCACACTTCTCATATCTCTTCTGGCAGCTATTTCCTTATCCGGGATGTCAGATGAAATGGCCTCACTTTCCTTTTTGACTGTCTCCGGGAAGTCTAGTTCAAATCCCTGATTGACCAGAATAGTCTTCATTTCGATATCGCTGCTGCCCGACTTTCCAAATACCTCTGTGATGATACCTTCGGCATTGACCCTCCTCTTACCGGGCCAGGTCGTGATCTTCACTACGACTTTGTCGCCATGATTGGCGTCATTGATGTCCTCATGCTTGATGAATATATCAAAGTCATTGTACAGTCCATCAGGCGAGACCACATATCTTTTGCCATGCTTGTGCAGTGATCCGATGAATGTCTCCGTCGATCTATTGACTATCTTTTTGATCTCCCCTTCAGGCCGTCTGCGATTGGCCATAGGCCGCACGACAAACTGCACACGGTCTCCATTCAAAGCACCGTTCATAAATCTCGCAGGTATGTAGACATCCTCTTTTAAGTCATCACATACCAGGTAGCCTGCTCCCGACTTAGTCATGTCCACTAATCCCTCATAGACCTTACCGCTATTGCTCTTCGGTTTGTCTCGTGAATGGGCTTTCTTACTGGCGGCTTTCTGCCCGTCTGCCAGTATGTACTTATCATTCTTTGCTCCGGTGATGAGCCCTTCCTCTAATAGTCGGCTCAGGGCATACTCTAAAGAGTCTTTGTTATTTTTGACTTTCAGCTTATTGATCAGCTCTCTGGCATTTAAAGCCTTCCCTTTATGGGCCAGAAAATAACGAGCCAGCTCAGCCTTGAGGGCTTTTGATGTCAATTTATTGTCTTTATTTTTTTTATTTTTACTCATTCTATTTGTGATTGATATTTAGCGTATTTCATTTTGTCGCTTTGGGCATCACCCTTGCGGGTCGCTACGTTCCAGGGCTCCCTAAACGGTCGGCCCGGCTTCCACATTCGTTCCACCCGGTCTGGCTCCTGTCGTCGCCACCCTTTCACATCGCTGATGCAATACTATAGGCTACATCTAATAATTCCTGAAGTGAGATGGAGCATAGCAAGTATTACGAGACTGATGGCGAAGGAAACTATAATGATCATGCTGCAAAATTAAATAATTTTGCGGGCTAGCTGCTGAAGGCGTTTTTAACCCGCATTATGCATTAGAAAACCCATGCCCTCAGTTTATAGCTGCAGGCGGGTATCACGGCTTCAAATGCATGATTCGGATTGAAATCCACGCTTTTTGATTTTTAATTCTTTTTATACTACTTTTAATCCTGCCAGTACATCGAGTCCTGACACTTGTTTTTTGTGTTTTTTCCTCTTTTTATTATAATGATTCGATCTACTATCTTGGTTGGTCATGAAGCAATGACCGCTTGCCTCAGCATAGTTTAGAGCCCTGGTTTTATTCACTTCTGACCAATACACCATTGGGTAGTAGTTCATAGTATGTCGCTGTCGACTTTGATGAATCGTACACTTTTTCTTCTTTATCAGCCACACCCTGCAGAATGCTAATGATCAGATCCGCTGATATTTGAGTGACTGATCGCCTGATCAGATTGCCTTTTGATTCTATGCCTCCAAGATTGGCATGGTCTATGACTTCGCCTTTCTCACTATAGGTTACAAGGTGATAAGCATACGATAGCAAACCAGCCTTCAAATAGACCACAGCAAAATAGTCATCTTCAATCGGTAGCTTAAAACAGGGAATATACTCTGTGAACTCATCTATACTTCCTTCATCTGCCACTACTATGTATGCCTCGATCAACTGCGCCGGCAATGGCTTAGCATGTCTATCGAATGTATGTGTCATCTCCTCAGTCAGCACTAATGGCAAGTCCACTTCCTCAAAAAAAGATAAAAATTGTTGTATTGTTGGTAAGGCCATATTCTTCTCAAATTCATCATATACGTACCCGGCTTTGTAGGTTTCCTCGTACTTTAGTGTTACCAGATTTATGCATTGGAATTTTACCATAAGGATTCATCCTGCATTTCATTGAATGCACTCGCCTACTAGTCATTTAATATTTTAGCTCGAGGACATCCGACAAATCTCTTTGTTTTGATTACTGCTATCATCTGAGTATTTTCCGGCTGTCACCTGTTATATAAATACAGGCATTTATCTAATGCATAATCCGGGTTAAAGATAAGATTTTATTTCACACTACCAATTAACGGATATATTAAGTAAATGTTTTTCAGCACCATCCGGGCATATGCAAAGTGTGCAGACAATGCTTCAAATTATTAGGAGGTACTCTAAATCATCTTTCCCTCTTTTTTGCATCAGCGATGTGAAAGGGTGGCGACAGCAGGAGCCAGACTCTGCGCAGCGATAGCGGAGCAGAGGCCGACCGTATAGGGAGCCCTGGAACGTAGCGACCCGTAAGGGTGATGCCCGAAAGGCAAAAAACTAATCAATAGCGAATAGTACGCGAATCGGTAGCTGTATCACTATTGGCATTAGTCGCTATGACGGTGATGGTATTGTCGCCCTTTTCGAGTTTGATCCGGTGGGTCAATCGACCTGTGTCCTCATCATAGTCAAAGCCTGGTACAACACTATCATTATGGGTCACCTGAATATTTCTCGCGGAAGATGCACCAGTGACTTCTGCAACTAAATTGGAATATCCATCCTCGGGGTTGAATGGATCAAACACCGGCTGAGATGCTGAAATAATGCGCACTTGAGGCGGTGGCACTTGCTGGGTTACATACATCAGACGCAGCTCTTCTGTGACTTGGCCTTCGCGATTGCCGGCAGTGACTTGTACGAGATTTTCCCCTTCACTCAGCTTTAGCTCTGATGTCAACTCGCCGGTAGTTTCATTCAAAACAAACGAGTCAGAAAGTCTGCCATTGAGACGCAGCGAGACATCTTGTGATGACTGGATATGACGAATCAAGGCTTTCATTGTAAAGGAAGCGTCCTGCACTACCGTATCTTTAGAAGGTATTTCGAATGCAATTCGTGGAAGCGGTATGCGATAAGTGGTCTTGATGGCGACTTCATCCTGCCCATGAGGATTTTGCACACGGATATTGATGTCATTATCCCGATAGTCTAGCGACAATGCAGCACTAACTCTATTGTTTGCAAAGTTAAAATCAGTAACCTGACGTCCATTAAGCTTTAATTCGATTTGACTTCTGGATTCAATACCTGTTGTTCTAGCCTCAAAGTCCAACTCCGGGTCTGCCCACAAAGAGCCGTCGGCCGGCTTGACGATGTCCACTGTTGGGGGTGAAGGCACATTAAAAATAAGAACCCTCTGGTCTGCGGCCATCCCGGTTGCATTACGTGCCTCTACCCTGAATGTATTCTCACCTTCTCTCAGTGTAATATTAGTGGACACTTCTCCTAGGGCGCTATCAAAATTAAAGCTGCGTACTTCGTTGTCATTGAGCCACACTTTTATTTGATCTTGTCTATCAATATTAATGACCTGAGTCAGGGTAGCCAGGCGACTTTGGGCGAGTTCTTCATCTGTAGCCGGGGTAAGTATATTGACTTCGGGCTTCCGGACTTCTGTGCCCATCTCACAGTTCAATACGACTTGCTCTGTAGCTCGACCTGATGCATTAGAAGCAGATATGGTCAATGTAGACTCTCCGCCCAGAATTCTTGTATCAAACCATACCCTTCCCGAGTTCTTTGAAAAATTGAAGCTATTGATATTTTTGTTACCTATCCTTATCTGGATGTTTTGTTTGTTGACCACGTGGGTTATCGTAAAATCAAATTCTGCCTGACAGTTACCTGAGCGTTTTTCTGCGATATTAGCTTGGTTGACCCTTATGGTCGGTGGCGGTAGTATAGGTACATCAGGCTGCCGTATGACCACCAGCTTCCCGCTATCTGCGCCGAGCTCATTAGCAATCTCAACTGAAAGAAAATTTTCATTAACCGTAAGTGGTAAATTGGCCGTCAGCCTGCCAGTAGATGAATTATAGTTATAGTTGGTAAACCGATAGCCGTTGTAGATCAACGAAATTTGATCGCCTCTATTGGTATCAATTTCACGAAGATCCATGACTAACTCCATCATCGGCAGCGTCGTGACTGCAGGCGAAGAGCTGGGACTGACAAATGTAAGGACAGGTGGCAAAATGGGTTTTTCATAATTGATTGTAGTGGTCTTTACATCTTCGCCTCTTCTGTTACTCGCACGGATTTCGAATGAATTGTCACCCTCTCTTAAAGTTACATTAGCCGAAAATAGCTTGCTGTCCATGTCGTAATTAAATTGTCTAAAATTCCTCCCGTTGAATGATGCGGATACATTTCTAGGTGTCTCCATATTGGTGATTTCGGCCTGAATATGGTAGGTCGGCTCTTCCACTTTGATATTTGGGGCCGGCGGTGTGATGAAGCTGATAAAAGGAGGATCATCGTTTTTAGGATCTTCAAGAACGATAATCTGCTTAGCCTCTGCCTCACCAGCCGAATTAACAGCATGTATAACGATATCATTGATCCCGTCTCCCAGTAAAACATCTAGCGTCAAAACACCCCTTCGGTAGTTAAAGCGAATAGGCTGCTCGTTGAATGTTACCGTAATTTGCCTTGATCGGCGTATGTTTTCTATTTCGGCAGTGATAGTCTGGTATGGGTCTCTGGTGCTATATGGGGTATACGGAGGATTTATGATATTAATGACAGGAGGTTCTTCTATGCGCTCTTTAGCATTAAATCTTTTCCAAACCTGAATGTAGCTATAGTGGTGTATATCCTGTCTACCTCCGTCCACGACGAATCCATCGAAGTCATCTATACCGGTATACGTAATTTTGTGTCCAAGCCCGAATCCCCACCATGTAGTGACGTCATAACCCAGTTCTACACCCCAGCCCGGCATAAACCGAAATCTACCAAATTGATTATTCTCAAATCCATCTGCCAAAGATTCATAAGTACCATCGAGGATGGTCTCTCTTAGTACTCTACGGCGTTGCATTCGTGTAGCATCCATATTGACCGATGCATAGCCTGCGGCATAGTCAACACCAAGGCTTTCGTTACCTTGATCCGTGCGCACTAAAAACCAATCCAGGCCAATGCCGCCAAAGAGCGATACCACCAATCCGGTGCGCTGTCTAAGCTTGCTAAGAGTCAATACGCCTTCTAAACCCAACTCTGCCTTCTGGGTCAAATGGTTATTAAAAATAAAAGGCTCGTTGACGTCTAGGTCTGGTGGAAACATTCTGTAATCCCACCTTTGTGTACCATTGACAGCAGCATTGTTGGCGATATTGAAGTTCCTTTCAGGACTAAGCCCTACAGAAGAAGAATACATCAGTCTACCTCTCATATCAAAATCGATACCCCCATTAGGCATGTGAAGTAGATTTTTGGCCAATGTCACGCCAAGTCCATATGTTTGCCCATTAATCCGCGTCTGCACATCACTTTGCTGGTAGCTAAGTCCGGCATTAAACCCCAGCGTATACCAACCGGGTCTCAGACTGTCTTGCTGACCAAATAGGCTCCAAGTATAACAAGTACAAATGATAAAAAACAATAAAGGAGGATAAGACCTAATCATAGTTTTGCCCTTTTAAGTGTTTACTTTTGAATCATAATGTCAAATAAATGGCACGTAAATGTAGCCAATAAATCAACGACAGACATTTGTGAAAGGTTTTTTTTTCAGAAGGCAGGTATACTCTTCAAAACATCCTATCTTCGTCATAGCTAACACCCGGGAATACAAATGTGCAATAGGTGGGGTGTATTTCATTTTGTTGATTTGGGCATTACCCTCACTCCTCCTCGGTGATACAATGCCAGAGAATAGCAACACTTTGAAATGTATTCGATAAATGCATATGTCAAAATAAAAAACCATCAAATACAGCCCATGGATACAAAGCAAGAGAATGGCTTCAAGAGATTCAAGGCATTCCTTTTACAACCTGTAGATATAGCACCATTGATCTTGCTGCGCATAGGTTTTGGTCTATTGGGCTTTATTGATGTATTGAGTAGTTACTTACACTACCATGTTCAATTAGGGGCATTTGATACATCAGCATTTCAGTTTCCATATATTGGTTTTGAATGTATTCAGGCCATACCTGACCCTTATTTTAGCATCATTATGTTGTTGTCATTGGCAGGTGCTTTGGGTATTATTTTTGGATACAAGTATAGACTGTCAGCTGTTTTGTTTTGGATTGGTTTTACATATCTCTTCTTCCTCGAGAAGTCTCACTACTTGAATCACGGTTACTTATTTATATGGATTGGTTTTCTCATGATTTTCTTACCGGCTGACCGAGCCGTAAGTCTGCGCACTGTAAAGCAGCCGGAAGATAAGATAGATAAGGTCGCCTTGCTATATATTTTCCCCTTTATCTTCATGATGTCGGTTGTCTATTTTTATGGCGGTTTGGCAAAGATCAATCCGGACTGGTTGCGCGCTCAGCCACTGACAGCTTGGCTCAGTTATCGAGCAGACCGGCCAATCATTGGAGGATTAGTCGGGCATGAATGGGCGCCATGGATACTTTCGTACGGTGGCTTGATTTTCGATTTAAGCATTGCATTCATAATGCTTACCAGACCATTGAGGAAGTTTGGGATCATATTGGCATTTAGCTTCCACTTTACCAATCTCATTATTTTCAATATCGGCATCTTCCCCTGGTTATCCATGGTGCTGACGCTTTTATACTTTCCGGCATACGAGCATCGGCGGTTCTGGATAGGGCTGTCAAAAAAGGTGTTTTTAATCCATTACTTTGATCAGGCTATCCATAAAAATGGCAAGAATCTGCAGCTTTCACAAGTGCCACATATCCCTCATAGAAAATGGCAACCCTATATATTTGTCTTGCTCATTTTAGGTATGACCATCCATCTGACTATTCCATTCAGACATCATCTATATGAGGGCGATGTGGCATGGACAGAAGAAGGTCACCGCTACTCATGGCGAATGAAACTAAGATCTAAACGAGCTAGAGGCTATTTTGAAGTGGTGAACACTGTTACAGAAGAAAGGCAAAGGATATATCCTCCAGACTCCCTCAGAAGGAGTCAATCTAATAAATTGCTAACACACCCCGACATGATCTGGCAGTACGCTCAACATCTCAAAGCTTGCCACGGAACACCTGAAGAACCCGTGCAGGTATTTGCGCGCATCTCAGCAAAACTGAATGATCACCCGTTCAAGACTTACGTAGACCCGGAGGCAGACCTTGCCAACTTCCAATGGTCGTTATTCAAACCCACACCCTGGATATTGCGATACACAGATTAATTCACGGCTTCTGAAACATCGCGTTGCCGGAAGTAAAGGAAATTGTCATCATTTCTGGACACCATGATATGGTCGCCCTTATTCGTTCTTACCGGCAAGATAGATCTCACATTACCGGGGATGAAGAAACCACTCTCACCCGGTCGCAAAACGTTGAAGTTAAGATTCCCATTGTTTATAAGCACGGCACCAACAGAAGCGGCAAAAGGTCCAATTTCGATATCTGTACCATAATCTGCACCACCGACGACGATATCTTTATACCCATTACCATTGAGATCCTTTAGATATATGCTTCTTATGGGACCTATCTGGGTATATAAAGGCATTGATATAGGGGTAAAAGATTGACCACTATTATTATTAAAAATATGATGAGCCATCGTATTGGCCTCAAATACGTCAGCAGCTTTTAGCTGTTCCTTAGAGAATATATCTGTCATAGTGGCTCTGGCATAAGAATCATAGCGCAAAAACTTCTTTTTAAGCACCACCATTTGATCAAGCATTTTGTCTCTAAATTGTACAGGGTAACTTTCTCCCTGATTGTAATAGGTCAGAACAGCGTCCATCGTGCCATTACCATCAAAATCGTGAGCGTAGAGCCTAGTGGGTGTATCAAGCCCGACATTCAATAGGTTATTAAGCCCTAAGTTACCTGCTATAATCTCTGGGTAGCCATCGCCATCTAAATCTTCTACTGCCACACTATACCACCAACCGACCAGTTTATCCAGGTTGTATTGCTCTGTCATATTTACAAATACGCCGTCTTGTTTTTTGAATACGGTCACCGGTATCCAATCTCCAACTATGACTAGCTCTTCAACACCATCAGCATCAATATCAGCAAAGACAGCATCAGTAACCATACCAATGTCCAGAAGCCCTGAAGACCATTCTGATGTTGCATTCGTAAATTTGCCATTATTGTTTTTGAGCAAGTAACTTTTAGGTGTTAAAGGATAAGCCCCAGGTG
>SLDF01000083.1 GCA_007125435.1 Saprospiraceae bacterium | reverse complement strand
CTATGCATATGACTTCACTAATCCCACCAATGCACTAAGACAACCATTTCTCTTCAATCACAATAGGCATAATGAGGTCAACCTCAATTTTGGCGTCATAAAACTCTCTGTTGAAAACCAACGCAGCAGGGCCAATCTCAGCCTTATGGCCGGTACATATGCCAATGATAATCTGGCGGCAGAACCGGGTGTCTTGAAAAATATCTACGAGGCTAATGTAGGCATTAAGTTGCTTCCTGACAAAGAGCTTTGGATTGATGTCGGCATTATGGAGTCTCACATTGGCTTTGAGAGTGCATTCGGTAATCAATGCTTACAATTGACAAGAAGCATCATGGCAGAAAACTCCCCCTACTTCTCTTCTGGTATTAACCTCAATTATACCTCAAGCTCAGAAAAATGGTACTTCAGCTTGCATTTGTTAAATGGGTGGCAAAGAATTCAGCGGGTGCAGGGCAATTCTTTACTCTCCACCGGCCATCAAATCACATGGTTCCCAACAGAGCGTATTACTGTAAACAGCAGTTCATTTATCGGCACTGATGATCCGGACACCAATCGTAGAATGCGGTATTTTCACAACTTCTTCATTGAATACGATTGGACGGAGCAAATTGATATCATTGCAGGGTATGACATTGGTTTTCAACAGATATCTCCCGGCAGTAAGAGCTACAAAAGATGGGAAAGCTTTAACATCAACACGCGAATTGCCATTTCAGAAAGATGGCACTTGGGTTTAAGGACAGAATTCTATGCCGATCCAGACCTGGTCATCATAGAGACGAGACATGGCGACACATTCAACATATGGGGCGGTAGTGTAAACCTGGATGTAAAAATCACAGATAATGCCATGTGGCGAATCGAAGCCCGCGGTTTAAATAACAGCACGCCAATATTTGGAGATGCATCAGACACCTTCAACTTTTTCATGACTAGCGCATTAGCTTTTGAGTTTTAACACGTCAAATATCAACTTATGACTATACAATATACATTGATCTCTGTTTTTTCAGCACGACAAGAAAACGTGCTTGGTAACATTTCAGCAGTATTTAAGCTCGATGAGCCCTTATCCTCTAATTTGTATCAACAAATAGCAGCAGACATAAATCAACCTGCATCGACATTCATTTTACCTGAGGAAGACGGTGGGTTTCCTATCAAATGGTATGCTCCTGATGCCAGAATTGGTCTATGTGGACATGGCACTATGGCTGCCATTGCTTTTCTTGCCGAAGGCCGGCCTGATCAATCCTTTCAATTTAAGTCGGGCAGGGATGTATTAATGGGCTTTACCGATGAATCTGCAAGACATTTTATCTCATTGGATGCGATACCTGTAAATAAAGAAATAGACGTACCTCCTGCCATAAGAGCAGGCCTCGGTATTGATATAATCGCCATGTATGAGACCAATAACAAGTACATCATTTTGGCCAAAGATGAATCGGCAATAGCATCGATGCAACCGGACTTTTGCGAACTGCGCAAATGCGACATTTTTGGATATGCCGTGACAGCGCCCGGTGAAAGTGTGGACTTCGTAAGCCGTACCCTTGTGCCTCATGTCAGACAATTAGAAGATCACGCTACCGGCTCGTCACATGCTCTGCTTACCGACTTTTGGAGTAAAAAACTCAGCAAGCCCCATCTCCAAGCAAAACAACTGAGTCCTCGTGGAGGGCTTTTCCAATGTTCGCTAGTAGAGGATCAAGTCATTTTAGGTGGTGACTTCGAAGTGATAAGTAAGGGTGAGTATTATATTTAATATATTTTGCACACAAAAAACTGCATAATGTCTTTTCCATGACAAAAATCATTCGATTGGATTCGGTATATATATAGAAAACCTGCATATTTGAGGTGTCAAGAAAATGGAGGAGATTTTCGTCCATCATCATCCATAGTGTCATTAGCGGTCGTAAGTAAAATTAAAAACCATGAGTCAAGATTCTTTTTTCCAAATCATGCAAAGATATGATCCCACATTTAGAGCGGATGTATCCATGACCTACGATAAGCTTAGAGAGCTGGACATTAACCACGACTTTGTCCTCTCCTTATTACACACCTTCGAACAAACAGAGAGCTTCTCAAAGGAGACTTTCGACTGCTTCCCTTTGAGTGATGTCGTGGATTATATTCAGCGCACACACAAGTATTACCTGTCAAAGAAGCTATTAGAGATAGAGCAAAGCATCTACATCCTGACGCGTGATTATTCTGATCACCACCCTTTACTGCCTTTGCTCAGTCAGTTTTACAACAACTATACAGCTCACCTTACAGAGCACATCGATCAGGAAGAGCATGAATTACTGCCATACATCGGCAAGCTTTCGAAGGCGATGGCGTCCCCCCATGATGCTATGAGATACAGTAAAGACATTTTCAAGTATTCTATTCAATCTTTCATCGACCACCACGATGATACAGAGCAAGACCTGAGCGATATCCGGCGTGTCATCAGAGCCTATGATCCGCCCAAAACCAACCAAAGCCCCTACAGGATACTTCTGGCCCAGCTCAAATCCTTTGAAAAAGACCTATGCGTCCATGCACTCATAGAAGACCATGTCCTCATTCCCAGAGCTATGAAATTGGAGGAAGAGGCCAAGAGCAGATTGAGGGTACTCCTCTCGTAGATCATATTGCATGATTTAGATTAGCGATTATTTATTTTTGTTTTGGGCGTGCCCCCTCACTGTCGTTCGGCGTCGGGCTATCCGCTTGTATTCCTGACTGTCTCATGGGCAGTCACGAGCTGCACTGTGGCTTCCGCTGGTCGCCCCAGTTCAGCTGTTCCTGCTGGCCATTCGTCAGCCACTCATATCGCTAACCCGGTTTATGTATTGGAAAGTCGTAATGAGAGTACGAATGGCAAAAAAATAAGTGATTTCGTGAATGAGCCATAGTCGCTCCTACGGTGATTGAACGAAATCAAGCGAAGCGACTTATTTTGCAGCCATTCGGAGTCGTAATAGATTTTCCAATGCATAAAACGGGTTCAATCCCTCACGCAGTAAATCAGTTGTCGGTTGTCAGTTGCGGGTTGCGGGTTGTTTACGCTTCGCTGTTTAATGTCAAGCATTCGGCTAGCGCCTTTGCTTGACGTTTACGCTGCGATAGCGCTGCTATCTTCGCTGTTTAGGCTTGAAGGAGATCGTAATCTTTTAAGTTCTATTTTGATGAAAACTTCTCATTAACAAGTTACAGAAAAATCTCCAATAGATGCTCTGCGATAAACGCGAGCGCAGCGAGTTAAACGTGAGCAGAGCGAACTAAACGCGAACGATAGTGAGTTAAACATGAGCGGCAGCGAATTAAATAGAGTAAACAGCAAACGGAGGCGATAGCTGATCGTCTGCATAAACAGCCGGAGTGAGGCGTAAACATAATACATCTAACTAACAGCTTGTAGCTTGTAGCCTGTAGCTTGCAGCTGAATACTCTTCTGCGTGAGGGATAGAAGCGATATGAGCAGGTCTGGCATAGTTAGTGGAGCGCTGGAGGGAGGGGCGACCGAACGGAAGCCACTCAAAACAGCAGCGACACTCTATGATAGACCTGTGAATACAAGCGGATAGCCCGGCCCGAAGGGACACGCCCAAGACAGACCTTAAACCCGAACCATCCTAATCACCCATACTCATATAACTAAATCGGGGTAGAAGAAACGACAATTCACAAGGGGTAGTACCGAATTCTCATTGAAAGTCGCCAAATTCTAAACACGGGTTTGAAGTGGAGGCATGTGGTCGTACTTTTAAAAAAATAAAGGACATGACATCATGAAAGGAATAATGACACTATGCAGCTTATTGATAATGATGGTGCCACTAAGTGGGCAGCAGGATCTGTGGCTGATATCATCGTATGGTAGTGAATATGCAGGAGAGGATTGTATGGTCAGCGCGTCAATGGGCGAGGTCGTCATCGAGACATTCAGGACGAATAATGCTTTGATGACGCAAGGATTTCATCAGTCATTTGATGTCGGTACACATAGTCATAGCATAGACTTAGACCTATCGTCGCGTATCTATCCAAATCCATTTGCAGATATCCTCCAAATCGATATAGAGGATCAAAGTGGCTCTATCGCCAGTGGATATGAGGTCGTAATAACGGATATGCTGGGAAGGGTGCAATATAGGCACGCTGCCAGCATTAGCGAGACCATTTCACTCACTGTCGATACGCATCGCTGGATACCCGGAATGTATTTTATAAGAATAGAAAACGAGGCCAATGCCTTTCAAATCTTTAAAACCATAAAACAATAATAGCCTTATGAAACCACTAAACTTAACCACAATTTTTGCCTTTTTGACCATGATGTTGATCACTCTGAGTGTGAGAGGTCAGGACGCATTCAACTATCAGGCTATTATACGGGACGCAGAAGGAAGACCGGAGATGAATCAGGGTATGGAAATCAGCTTTGCGCTCAGAGAAGGAGGGCCGGAAGGCAGCATTCTTTATGCAGAGAGCCATAGTGTGATAACAAATGAATTTGGTCTGGTCAACCTTCAAGTAGGTAGGGGTATAATTACCGCTGGTGCATTTGAAGACATCGACTGGAGCATAAGCCCGATCTACATGGAGGTGACCAAATCAAATGGCGTAGGCGGTACCACTACCGTCGGTGTAGCAGAACTGCTCAGTGTGCCCTATGCCTTATATGCCGCTAACGGTGGAACGCCCGGCGAAGATGGCGTCGGTATAGAAAGCATAAGTCCCGGACAGGCTGGGGAACTCATCATATTACTTACAAATGGCGAAGTCTTCGTCACACAAGACCTCACAGGCCCTCAAGGAGAGAGAGGCAACGACGGAGCCGGTCTGAATATCCTTGGCTCACTTGACGATCCTGACCAACTGCCATCTGAGGGAGAAAATGGCGATGCATATCTCATCGATGGGTCTCTATGGATATTCACTGATGGTGAATGGATCAATGCCGGTAATATACAGGGACCGGAAGGTCCACAGGGCGAACAAGGCCCACAAGGTGAACCCGGGCCTCAAGGCGTACCTGGTCAGCAAGGTGAGCCTGGACCTCAAGGCGAGCAGGGACCTCAAGGAGAGCAAGGGCCTCAGGGAGAACAGGGACCGCAAGGTGAACCCGGGCCTCAAGGCGAGCAAGGACCTCAGGGAGAGCAAGGACCAGCGGGCACTTACACGGCAGGCCAGGGCATCTCTATCGATGATGTCACCATATCTGCTGAAAACGAAGAACCAATCTGGAATGCTAATAGCATTCAAAGTCGCAGTGTATCCGCAACCGCACCAGCAGAGTCTCAGGTACTAAAATGGAATAGTCAAACTAATATGTGGGAGCCTGCCAATGATGAAGCCGGAGGTCCACCTGTGGGACCGGCCGGAGGAGACCTCACCGGTAGCTATCCCAATCCAACTATAGCAAATAATAGCGTGACCACTAATAAAATTGCCAATGGCGCAGTCACCAGTCAAAAACTCAACCAGATGGGGGCTACTCAAGGTCAGGTCCTGGCCTGGTTTCCCGCCAATAATGCGCAATGGGAACCAACAACCATCGAAGATTCAAAGTGGATTGCAAATGGTAGTAATATTCATCGTTCATTTGGCAATGTTACAATAGGATCGACCGGCTCGGGTAGTGGTCGCCTCAGAGTAGAAAATCCGGTGGAAGGCAATGGCATATTCTTGCCGGGCAATGACAATTTTTTGAGGACCAATAACTGGCAAATAGGCGCGAGTAGCACCAATAATCCCTTTGGTGTATTAAGCGGCGACCTCATACTGACCTTAGATGTGCAGGGTCTGGCACCACAATATACGTTTTGGAACACATACTTCAGACCTACCCAAGACAATGCCAGATCCTTGGGGTCAGGGTCATATAGGTGGTCAGAAGTATGGGCTGCAAATGGCACCATCCAGACCTCCGATGGACAACTCAAAGATAATATTAGAAACACGCCATATGGTCTTGCTGCTGTCATGCAGCTAAAGCCGGTCATCTTTGAGTGGAAAGACAAGCTATCTCAACAATCAAAAATTGGTTTTTTGGCTCAGGATCTTTTGAAAAGTATACCGGAGGTCGTTGTCACTCACGAGACCGAGGTCGATAGAGAAAGTGGTGAAATCGTCACAAGAAAGCTAGAGCACATGGGTGTCATGTATGCAGATTTAATACCTGTATTGACTAAGGCTGTACAAGAACAACAGGAGATCATCCAATCTCTTCTTGATAGAATCGATGATATGCAGGAGACACTTGACAGCATGACTTCCAGGAAAGATTAATAGTAAGAAGTATGCACCCCATCGACTTGGGTGTATAGAGGTTGCCGTAAAAAATGTCTTCTAATGGTACCGTGCCATCAACGGTGTATTATGAAAAGCTCGATTCTATCTACATATATCTTACAGATGTCACATGTCCTTTGGCATGGGCATATATTAAGTATGAGGTGTCAGTGCATAGTGAGGTTAGTCATTACTATAGCTCTGGCAGGATGGCAAGTGGGTTCGATACAAGGGCAAGAGGAAGGATCAAACGACAAAAAAATACCATTCAGCATGAGAGGTTCTGTCGGTGCTTCGCTTACATATGGTACCAATTCAGGGCTAGGTGGAACAGCTCCACCACTAATGTACACCATTTATGGAAATACGACGATGAGGATTTATAATATTGACATACCACTATCATTTTCATTTTCAAGAGGGCAACTTGCATACACCCTGCCTTTTGACCGGTTTGGTATCAGTCCAAAGTACAAATGGTTAACGGTACATGCCGGACATCGAAATATGCGCTTTAATCAGTTCACTCTGGCCGGTCGTACTTTTTTCGGAGCCGGTGTGGAGATGAATCCCGGGAAGTTTAGGTTTTCGGCTATGTATGGTCGTCTTCAGGATGCCCTGCCTTTTACACCGGACTTATTAGAAGGGTTTAGATTTATCAGACCGACCTTCAGCAGGAGGGCTTATGCTATAAAAGTCGGCGTCGGTACAGATGCTAATCATATTGACCTGAGTGTATTCAAGGGGTGGGACGAAGAAGGTTCTATACCAAATGTGCCAGACTCTCTTTTCATAACACCAGAGGAGAATTTAGCATTGGGTATAAATTTCAGAAAGGCTTTATTCAAACGCTTTTCTATTCTAGGTGAAGCAGCAGCCAGCGCATACACCCAAGATGTAAGGAAAGACAATGTGCTGGAAGATGATCAATTTGCTTTCTTACAACAGCTATTTGCACCAAAGTATTCTACCCGCATTAATACTGCTATAAGTGCCGGACTGCACTACGCACACCATACATTTAATGCGAGTCTGGAATATAGGCGAATAGACCCCTATTATCAGACAATGGGCGCTTTCTACAATCTCAATGATCTGGAAAGCTATACTGTAAATGCCAGTTGGTCAGGTTTCAACCGAACAACATTGATCAGTGCAAGCGTGGGACGAGAGGTCAATGATCTATCCGGGCTAAGATCCAGTCAAACAGAAAGGTGGATTGGCTCATTAAACGTCCAATATAATTCTCAGGGTGGCGTCGGTATCGGAGCCGGTTATCAAAACTACAGTATGAGCTCAGGGCAATTTGACCCTAATTTTTTCAATGACACACTCAGGATAATCCATCAAATGCACACCATCTTCCTCCAGCCCAATTACAGCTGGGGAGATGGAGCAACCATCCTTTACAGCACGATGGCAAATGTTAATTATCAGATCATTGACGACCAGAGTCCGCTCACCTCAGAGTTTGGTGATATGCGTATGGCCAGTGGCTCAGGCAACTTCCAGTGGATGCAGCTATTGACCGGCTGGACGTATAACTTTGGTGTTCAATACCATCAGGTTATTAGTCAGTTGTCCGGTCAGCAGCGTATCGGGCTTACTTCGATGGTAGCAAAGCGGTTTAAGACAAGTGGTATTCACCTGAGTGGATCCGGCACGCTGTTTAGAGCCATCAGTGAAGTTGTCAGATCAGGGCTTTATTCGACCATAAGATTTAACTCACGCATCCCCATCACTAAAAAGCAACATTTTTCTGCAGGTATCATGTGGATCAGCAGGCCCGGATTCATAGGCGGCACAGGCGAGCAGTTTAACGATATCAGAATAAATGCCGGATATCAATTATCATTTTAAAACAATCACTATGAAAAAGATTAAATCATTGGCTCCACTCCACTTTGACCTCGGCATACTGACCTATATGCCAAGAGTCAGTCACATGGCAGCAGTTATTTGTACGGCTATACTGCTATTTTCCACCTCGACAGTTACAGCTCAGCCCCCTACAATCAACATCTCTTTCATGATAGCTCCCCCCTACCCCGTATTCTTGTCCAGCTACGAGGAGAAAATGAACGAGGTCATTTTTACTATTACGAATACAGGATCTTCTGCACAAGAGCTTTATTTCCACGGGGAGATTACAAAAAGTACCGGAGAGCGTGTTGCTACAAGAGAAGACTATAAACCATCTGTACCTTTTTCAATAGGAGCGTTTGAAACGGTAAGTATTACACTCAGTGAAATACCTGCTCTTGACGGCGCCTTCAATCAAAGTAATATGGAGATCATAGGATTTGATCCGGATCAGATACAATTATCAGGTGTCATTCCGGAGGGTGTCTATACCATTTGCGTGAGAGCATTGGACTTCAGTACAGATCAGGTTGTTTCGATCCCGGGAACCGGCTGTTCAAATCCATTCAATGTTTTGCACGCCATGCCACCCCGCTTAAATTACCCTGCCAATGCCTACACCTTTTGCCAGGAATTTGGTCTGCTTCAGTTTAACTGGACACCCGTGCAGCAGGCACCGGGGTCAGTCATTGTCTATGATCTAGAGATCATTGATATGACCATCCTCGGTCTTGAGGAAGAGGACCCATTATTGCCATTTGTAGATGGTGCAGCTCGATTTTATGTAGTAGAAGACATTCCTACACCTCAATATAATTATTTCGCCGGAGGTGGAGATATACCATTCGAGCCCAATCACAAATATGCATGGCGAGTAAGAGCTCGGGATATCATGGAGACCACATTCATAAGAGATGAAGGCTACTCTGAGGCCTTTACATTTACATTTTGCCCGGCTCCGGAAGG